>JALQYL010000052.1 GCA_023254135.1 Ilumatobacteraceae bacterium
GAATAAGAAGATCTGCGGTCATTGCAAAGACTCCACGATGAGAGAAATGTCGTGCGGGCTGGTTTCCGGATTCACGATGCACAAGCGTAGACAGGTCTCACCGTTCCAAGAGGTGGGCACAACGAATGCGAGACCCTCCTGCAGAACCCGATCTGACCACTGTTGATATTGCTCGGGTGTCCAGCCAATGCGACGGAACAGCAGAACGCTGAGTTCAGGTTCGAGAATCAATTCGGTGTGCGCAGCTTCGGTGATGATCTCCGCACCAGCTTCAGTAACGCGCAACGTGCGCTCCACTGCATCGGAATAGGCGCGCGTGCCATGCGTGGCAAGACTGAACCAGAACGGCAATCCACGTGGTCGGCGCGACAGGTGATGCGCGTAGTCAGAAGGATTCCAATCGTTCTTGGTGTGCAACGCGTCGAGATACTCGGCGTGTTGTGTGTGTGCGGCGCGAGCAATACGAGGGTCTTTGTACACCAATGCGCAGGAATCGAAAGGCGCGAACAACCACTTGTGCGGGTCAACGATGAAGGAATCGGCTGTTTCGATTCCGTCGAACAAGTGACGACGTGTTGGTGCGCACAATGCAGCGCCGCCATATGCACCATCTACGTGGAACCAAATATCGATGGCGTCGGCATATTCGCCGATGCCTTTCAGGTCATCAACAATGCCGGCGTTGGTGGTGCCGGCCGTTGCCACAAATGCGAACACGCGCGACTTGTTGAATTCGCTCAGGCCCTCATACGTGGCAATTGTTTCTGCCGCATTCATGCGGCCACGCGCGTCAACATCCACCAATGCAACATCACAATCCATCACGCGAGCTGCTTGGCCAATGCTGGAATGTGCAGTGCGTGAGGCGATGATGAGCCCGCGCGTGGTATCCATGGCGCCTTTTGCGCGATAACGCCATTCCCATCGGGCGGCGATCAACGCTGAAAGATTTCCCGCCGTACCACCGCTGACGAACACACCACCGGCGGTGTCCGGCAGTGAGGCAATACTTGCCACCCAACGCAGTGCCTCATTTTCGGCAAACACGGCACCGGCGCCTTCTTGCCATGAACCGC
This sequence comes from Ilumatobacteraceae bacterium, assembly GCA_023254135.1. GTDB lineage: Bacteria > Actinomycetota > Acidimicrobiia > Acidimicrobiales > Ilumatobacteraceae > UBA2093. Next base: position 1,077 of record JALQYL010000052.1, read on the forward strand.
CGTAGATATTGGCTGCTGACGCTGCAACGTCAAACATGCCGGCGGCTTCGGTAGGAGCACCTGGCACATATGCGAGGAAGCGGTCATGGTCAACACTGATGCAGGCTTTGGCCAATACATCGGTCCACAGTTGCAGTGCTTTGTTGCCGCCAATGCCATCTTCGGTGATGGTTTCGCCCACACGCGCACGAAGTGTGGCCTCTGATTCGGAGTGGTCGAGATCAGGGTTTCTGCGCATACGCCACAAGGCGTACGACAAAATTTTCCAACTCAGACGTTTTGAACGTCTATCGAACGAGTGCATTCCCGTCATTGGACGGGCGTTCTCACACGTTTGTTTCTAGAAGTTCACTGCCTTCATGACGCGCTTCGGCATCCTTGTAGAGCAGGTGACCAAGAATTCCCGCGAGTGCTGCGGTGGACAAGCCCACCACGATGGGGAACGCGAGCAAGATGACAGCGAGGATGAGTGCGCCTGGCATGACTACTTCTTCTTTCCGTCGAGGGGCTTGAAGGCCCACGCTTCGATTTCTACTGCGCCACCAAACGGCAACGATGCAACGCCGATGGTGCTGCGAGCTGGACGAGCCGTGCCGAAACCCTTTGCGTATGCCTCGTTGAAAGTGGGGAATGTGTCCATGTCGGTGAGGAAGCACAAGGTCTTCGCGATGTCATCGATGGTGGCACCCATTGACGCAAGTTGCGCCTTGAGGTTGACGATTGCTTGTTCGGTTTGGGCGAGAACGCCACCAGAAACAAGTTCTCCGTCCTTCATGCCGAGTTGGCCGGACACAATGATCCAGTCGCCAGCGCGAACAACAGGGGTATAGGGAGGTTGTGGTGCAGCCATGGCACAACCTTACGCCAGAGGGGCCCGCGCCTACGATTGAATGCATGTCACCCGCGCCACTATTTAGCCGCCGCCATTTCTTTGCCATGTCTGCTTCGGTGGCCCTTGCTGGCGCCGTGGCCGCCTGCGGCGGGAAGTCCACGAAGGGCACCTCTTCCAATGGCACCTTGCAGGTGGTGAAGCGCTTCCCCGACGAAGGTTTGGTCCCTGGCACCGTGCGTTTGCCTATTTCTTTGGGTGACAAGAGCGGTGTGATTTCAAAGGACAGTTCGGTCGCGTTGCCCGAGATTCTCCACGCCACTGTGGTGAGCCCTGAAGATGGTTCGGTGGTGCTGGATGGTCTCACTGCCAAGAAACATGGCGAGAACCTTTCCGTGGCGTACTGGCCCTTCGAGTTCGAGATGGAGAAGGAAGGCATCTACATCTTGCGCATTGAAGAAGTACCCGAGTCTGACGCCGCGTTCCAGATTCAAAATCGAAGCGACATCAAGATGCCGTTGGTGGGTGATGCGTTACCTCCATTCGACACGCCCACCACAGACAACGCACGTGGTGTGAATCCCATCTGTACGCGACCAACGGGTACCTGTCCGTTCCACTCCGTCACACTGACCGATGCTTTGAAGTCAGGGAAACCCGTGTTGTACCTCATTGGCACACCGGCCTATTGCACCACGGGAACTTGTTCGCCTGCACTTGACACATTGATCGACGTATCGAAGTCAATGGGAGATACCGCTGTGTTCGTGCACGCAGATGTGTACAAAGACAAAACCGCAACAGAAGCTGCACCAGCGGTGCAGGCGTATCACTTGAGCTTCGAGCCGATTCTCTACATCACTGATGCAAAGGGTGTGTTGGTGAAGCGCTTGGACGCCGTGTTCGACGTGAATGAAATGCGCGCCGTATTAACGGCAGCTGGAATCAGCTGAACGACTTGCCGCATCCGCATGAGCGTGATGCGTTGGGGTTGGTGATGGCGAAACCCTGCTCGGTGAGACCATCTTTGAAATCAAGAGTTGCGCCTTCAAGCATGGGTGACGATGCGGGATCAACCACAACCTTCACTTCACCGAATGTGAGTGTGATGTCATCGTTTGCGATTTCGGAATCGAAGTACATGTCGTACTGAAAACCTGAGCATCCGCCTGACTTCACGGAAACACGAAGGGCCATGTTGTCGGCGCCTTCTGCTGCGAGAAGTTGAGCGACTTTGCTTGCTGCGGTGTCGGTAAGTGTGATCATGGCGAACCTCCGTAAACGGGACCTGTTGGGCTTAATACTAGGCACGCCTAACCGCATTTCCGATACCGCCGTACACTGCTTTTTGTGAGCCAGAAAGCCGTGCCGGCCCCCACCATTGACGAGGTCCGCAATCTGCTGCGAGCCGTCATCGACCCAGAATTGGGCGACAACATCGTTGACCTCGGAATGGCCGGCGATATCTCGCTGGAAGACGGCATCGTCACCATTGGCGTGAAACTCACCATTCGCGGGTGCCCGCTTCGGGCTCAGATTCAAAAGGACATTCGCTCCCGCCTGGAAGTGCACCCATGGGTGCAAAAGGTGAAGATTGACTGGGGCGAAATGAATGCAGATGAACGATCTGCCGTCATGAGTCGTGCCCGTTGGAACGCCAAGGAAAATGCCGCGGACACAGCCGTGCCCAACAATGCACGCGTACTCGCCATCGCCAGTGGCAAAGGCGGAGTGGGCAAATCGTCGGTCACCGTCAACATTGCAGCGGCGTTGGCTGCTGCCGGAAAGACAGTGGGGGTGCTCGATGCTGACATCTGGGGATTCTCCATTCCGCGCATGTTGGGAATGCCCGATCGTCTGGAAGCCGAACGCATCAACGGTTCTGAGAAGCCCAAGATCATTCCGAACGAGCGTGTTGTCGGAAACGGCCTCTTGAAGGTGGTCTCCACCGGCATGTTGGTGGAGGACGAAGGCACTGCGCTCATGTGGCGTGGGCTCATGCTCACCAAAGCAGTGGAACAATTCCTCAACGACGTGCATTGGGGTGAACTCGATTACTTGGTCATCGACATGCCACCTGGAACGGGCGACGTGCAAATGGGACTTGCGCGCATGTTGCCGCGCACCGACTTATTGATTGTCACCACGCCCGCAGTGTCTGCGCAGAAGGTCGCCATTCGTGCGGCCGATATGGCACGTCGCAGTTTCCTGCGTGTGGCCGGCGTGATTGAAAACATGAGTTCATTCGAATGCGCACACGGCGAGTCGTACCCATTGTTCGGAGTGGGCGGTGGACAAGCACTCGCCGATGAAATTGGTGTGGAGCTCTTGGGTCAGGTTCCCATTGAGCCAACAGTTGCTGCAGGTGGCGACAGCGGCGAGCCCGTGGTGTTGCACGGCATCGGAAATGCCGCCACTGTTTTTGCACGCATTGCACAACGAATCATTGAAGACACACCCGATGTCGACGAGATGGCTGGTTGTTCAGCACGCGACGAAGACATCGCGGTGGGTGTCACAGTGCGTCGTACTCTGGATCCCCAGGCATAGCGATTCCAAGAACGCGGCCATCAGAATCCACCTTCAGTTTCGGAAGGATGGTTTGTGGCTTCCCCAATGCCTTCGCTGCAGCCATTGCATCCTTGGTGGAATTGAAGGGCAACAACCATTCAATGTTCGCCTTGGTAGGAGGCATGAGCATGAGATCTTTGTCGTGCGAACGACGAATGGCTTCTTCGGGTGTAATCCAGAAACTCTGAATGGTTTCGCCGTTGTCGTGCAGGGGGTACTGGGCAGCGGGTGCACGCGCAATGAAGAAGCGGGTATCAAAACGACGACGCTCGCCCATTGGTGTGATCCAGTGACTGATGTAGAAGATTTCGTCAGTGGTGAGACGAAGGTGTTCACGCTTGATGAGTTCGAGCAACGCCAGTGAACCATCGTGGATGTTCTCACGCTCCTTGTTGAACTCTTCGATGATGTCGTCACGGTCGAAGCGAATGACCTCGCCGGTTCCTGAGTACTTGGCAAGCAGAACGCCCGCCTCCTCGAAACACTCACGAATACACGCCACCCAATACGCAAGCCCGCCGGATGCAATGCCCAATTGAGCGCTTGCCTCTGCATCGGTGAGACCGTCGCACAGTTCGCCCAGTTCAGAGGAGAAGTCGAGTTCATCCACCTTTCCACCGGGGAAAACGAACATGCCACTTGCAAATGCCGCATTGAATGTGCGCTGCAACATGAACACTTCAATCCCGCCGCCATCGCGATCACGAATGAGAAGAACGGTGGCCGCAGGCTTGATGGGAACCGTGGTGGGATCGAATGGTTCGTCGTTCTTTGGTGCGTTGCTCATTGCTTGCTCTCCCCTTCGTGCGGTTCCACATCAATGATGTTGTTGGATCCGCCAATTTCACCAGTGACCTCCACGATAGGTCCGGTGTGCGTGGCACGTATCACCGTGACTTTCGTCGTGCTCTTGCGCAATACCAGCTTGGCGATAAGAACCCGAGTAGGTGGGACTAACAACAAGATGGCCACGACGTCGCTCATGAAACCGGGTGCAAGCATGAGCACTCCGGCGGCCAACAAACACACGCCATGCACCAATTGTTCAGCCGGTTCTTCACCGCGCTGAATGGCGGCCACGAATTCGCGATACACCTTGATGCCTTCGCGTTTGATCAACGTTGTGCCCACCGCCGACACTGCAATCAACAACGCAATGGTGGGAAGCAGTCCGATGTTCTGCCCTACTTGAACAATCACATACAACTCAATCAGTGGCGCCACCACGATGAGAGAAATGATGAGCAAGAACATGGGTGCCTAGTGCTTGCGAGCCTCGCGGTAATCCTTGGCGGCGCCTTCTAATGGTTCCACCTGCAACGTGATGCCATCAATGGACGCAACGCGAATGGGGTCATTGGCCGAGAGTGGTGTGGCTCTGTTGGTACGGGCCTGCCATTTTGCTCCGTCCACCATCACGATGCCCACAGGGTTGATTTCACCAACTGCAATACCAGTGGTTCCCACCAAGTTGTCGCGGCCAATGGTGGGGGTTGCGAATCGAGTACGGACCATGGAGGGCATACCTGCAACGAAGGTGAGTGCGATGCCGCCGATACCTACAAGCAATGTGATCCAGGAAGGACGCATATTCAAACCGTCGACGGAGCGGAACATGGTGAACGAAGCGATGGTGTAGAAGAACAAGCCAACACCCGTCCAAAAACGTGGCACACCCACTTGCACGTCAATGGCGAACGCCACCATTGATGCAAGCAACAAACCAACACCGATACCGCTCATTGGAAGTGCGCCGATACCCATGCATCCAAGAATGAGACACACAGCACCAACAAGTGCACCAACGCCAATTCCTGCGGTGAAGAACTCGAAGATCAAAAGCGCAAGACCAATGGTGAGCATGAGGTATGCACTGGGCGGGCTGGCAACGGTGTGCAACAAACGTGGCACCAATCCCAACTTGAAGAATCGCACGGTGGTTGCTTCACGTGTGACTTGACCCTTTGCATCAAGCGCATCGGTCACCGTGTTCAACGTTGTGCCACGAACCTTGAGGTCATCGAGTGCGTACAACATGTTGCGCAACACCGGAACACCACGGTCATCGGTGGAGAACTTCAACACATTCTTCTTGCGGGCATCAAGGAATCCCATGGAACCGCTGTGCAATTCATCATCGGCAATTCCGAATGTGAGCTGCTTGTCGTTGACAGTGAGCAACGTGCCGGTGCGTCCAACGCGAGTACCTGGTGCCATTGCAGTGACGTCGGCTACGGCCAACATTTGTGCAGGTAACCCGTATGCACGTGCGCCACTGGGGCCCACCCAGATTGCAACAGGAATCTTTGATGCTGCGATGGTGCCGAGAAGGTTGGTCATTCGCTCGCGGCCAATGACTGCGCCACGTGTGTTCATCTGCAGGATGATGGCTTGTGCCCCATTTGATTGGGAGCGCTCAAGAGATGACTCGATGTTGTCGGCAACGATGGAATCCACCAACCCACTGACTTCCACCACATCCACGGGGGCCAGACGTTCAGAGCCATCAGCGGCAGATGCACTGGTCGCCGAGAGGAACGAAAAGGCGGGGGCTGCAACAATGAGAGCCAATCCGCACAACATGCGTCGTTTTGCGCCTACCCTCATTGTTTCTCCTTGCTTTATGGAACCACACCACTTTTTCACGGCACAGCGTGTTCTTATTGTTGCGGGCAAAGGCGGTGTTGGGAAATCCGCTGTTGCGGCGGCCCTAGCGCTCACCTCTGCTCGGGCTGGTCTGCGCACCCTTTTGGTCAGCCTGGACGCTGAATCCATTGAGGTTCCCCAGCATGAGCTGCTGAATCGGGTCACAGTGACCCCGGGCAACGCCCTCACTGATTACCTGGCATCCAAGGGCATGGGACTTCTGTCACGCCAGCTGGCCAAGTCCGGAATCGTGGAATTGGTGGCCACCACCGCCCCTGGGCTGGACGACCTTTTGGTGCTGGGGCGAATCAAGGCCTTCGAACAGGAACTGCGTGCCGATGTGATCATCGTGGATGGCCCCGCCGCTGGCCACGCCATTGATTTGGTGCAGGCGCCCATTCAGTTGAAACGCGCCATCAACTCGGGTCCCATCGGATCACAAGCCGACGAGGTGCTGAACATGTTGAGCGATGGAAATCGCTGCAAGTTGCTCATGGTCACCACCGCGGCGATTACGCCCATCAACGAAACCATGGAAGCCATCGAAGGCATCCAGCGCACGGTGAACATGTCACTTGCATCCATCGTGGTGAACAAATGTGATGAAGATGTACCGCTCATTACAACCGATTTGCCCGCACCTTTGAGTGAGGCATACGCATACGCTCGCGAGCGCTTCATGGCACAACAAGATGCCATGAACACGATGCGCACCGATGTGGCAACGTCACAGATTCATGTTGCACGTCATCGTGCATCGGGAATCGCATTGGTTGAAGAAATCGCTGCTGACATCTCCGTTCAAATCGGAGGCGCTTCATGAATGCGGTGGATTCCATGTGCTCCCAAGCGCAAGTAATCGTTACCTGTGGAACTGGTGGCGTTGGCAAGACGAGCATTGCAGCCGCACTAGGAACACACGCGGCACGTGCAGGTCGACGCGTTGTGGTCATCACCATCGACCCTGCACGACGATTGGCAGATGCAATCGGCCTGGGCGGTCAACTTGGAAATGAGCCACAGCGAGTTTCCCTTGATTCCACTGGCGAATTGTGGGTGTGCATGCTCGACGTTCGGGAAACCTTCGACAACTTGGTGCGCGATATTTCGCCATCGCCACAGCGCACCGAGGAAGTGATGAACAACTCGTTCTACCGCAGTTTGTCGAAATCATTGTCGGGTACCCGCGACTACATGGCCGCGGAGCGATTGCATGAACTGCAAACCGATGGTCGTTTCGATCTGGTCATTGTCGATACCCCACCTTCTCGCAACGCACTCGACTTCCTGGAATCACCCGAACGACTCGCTCGATTTCTGAAGCACCCCATCGTGCGCTTGCTGGCAGCACCTGGTCGTGGCGGTTTGCGCTTTGCGAACGCCGCACTGACACCTGTGTTGAAGATCATTTCCAGTGTCGTGGGTTCCGATGCGCTCACTGGTGTTGCTTCATTCCTCAAAGTGATCGACGGCATGGAAGACGAGTTCTCGCGTCGCGCACTCGCAGTGGCGGCAACATTGCGAAGCAATGCAACTTCATTCGTGGTTGTCACTGCGCCGGCACCCGATGCGCTCGTGGAAGCCGACCACTTCGTGTCAGAACTCAAACGCCTGGGAATTGCCCTACGACTCATTGTCACCAACCGCATGCCACCGCGATTCGGAGACACTTCTTCTGCGGCCGAACACGCATCGGCATCTGCAAACTCTGGTGACATTTCGGTGGCGCACCATGTGCTGGCGGAACTGTGGGAGGACGTGGAACAAGCCGAACGAGACGTGAACGACTTTCTGCGGCGCAGTTCCGCCCTATTCGGCTCGGTGAGTACGGCCTCGGCCACGGAACTTGCCACCGACATTCACGACATGCGATCCATCGGGCTGCTGGCAGAGCAACTCGCAGGTTCCGCCACCGAGCAGTAAAGTCAGACCGTGCATATTTTGATTGCAACCGATGCTCAGTGGGTTCTCAACGAGGTCCAGGCGGCCCTAGATTCCCCTTCCACCACGTTTGAAGTGGTCACCGACGGTCGCAAGGTTGCACCAGCAGTTGCCCAGCGCACTCCCGATATCGCCATTTTGGATCTGCAGGTCGGCAGCATGGGTGGCATGGCCATCACCATGGACCTTCGCCTCGATCAATCAGGTGGTGCGTTGCCTCACGTGCCAGTTCTCATGTTGCTCGATCGCGTGGCCGATGTTCACATGGCACGACGTAGCGGTGCGAATGGATGGACCATCAAGCCACTCGATGCGTTGCGTTTGCGCAAGGCAGTACGAGAAATTGCAGCTGGTGGTTGTTACGCCGAAGGTGTTCCAACTGCACCCGAAGAGGTCGTTGAAGCTTCGGTCGAAGAAGTGGCAGCAGAGCCAACCGACGTTGCTACTGCTGACTCAGCAAGCTGAGTTCTACTTCACCAACAATTCCGCAATTTGCACGGCATTGAGAGCCGCACCCTTGCGCAAGTTGTCGTTGCTGAGGAACAACGCAAGACCGCGATTTCCTTCCACTGTTTCATCTTGACGAATACGGCCCACGTAACTGGGGTCTTTGCCGGCAGACAACAACGGCGTTGGAATATCGACCAAGGAAACACCAGGCGCACCGGCCAACAATTCATGTGCACGTGCAACGGTGATCTCTTTCGAGAACTCTGCATTGATGGCAATGGAGTGACCGGTAAACACGGGAACGCGTACGCACAAACCAGACACCAACAAGTTGGGAATCTCAAGAATCTTGCGGCTTTCATTGCGCAATTTCTTCTCTTCGTCTGTTTCACCCAAACCGTCGTCCACCATGGAACCTGCGAGTGGCAACACGTTGAAC
>JALQYL010000053.1 GCA_023254135.1 Ilumatobacteraceae bacterium
ATACCGAGCTTTTCGTAGGTGAGCTTCATTTGCTCGGGCAGTTCATCCCACTCATCCACCTGCGCCGTTGCGGGCTTCAAGTAGTAGTAGATGTCCTGGAAGTCGAGATCGGGCATGTTGTTGGCGAACCACGGAGCCATGGGCTTGCGGTCGAACACGCCAAGGCTGCGCAGGCGGTATTCGGTCATCCACTTGGGTTCACCTTTCCACCATGAGATTTGCTCCACAACGCGGTCGCTGAGGCCCTTTTCAGGAGCAAACGCGTATTCGACTTCGTCGCTCCATCCGAGGCTGTATTTACTGAGGTCGAGGTCAAACGAAGTCACGGGGAATCCTTTGCGTACGGGGCCCCACGGGTGGCGGGGCTATTTGCACTACCGCCATAGTAACAATTCCCCCGCCAGAACCCACACGGGCTAGCGGGCATTCGGACCCCTTATATATGGGGCGGATAGCCTGAGACCCCTCATGGAACGTTTTGGTCTCGTCGGTCTCCCCAATGCAGGCAAGTCCTCGCTCTTCAACGCCCTCACCGGCGGTGGAGCGTTGGCTGCCCCCTACGCCTTTGCCACGAAGGACCCCAACATTGGCCGCGCCAAGGTTCCCGACAATCGTTTGCTCGCCCTCTCGGAAATGTCGAAGACCAAGAGCATCGTGCACGCCGCCGTCGAGGTGGTCGATATTGGCGGCTTGGTGGAAGGCGCCAGCAAGGGTGAAGGTCTGGGAAACAAGTTCCTCGCCAACATTCGCGAAGTCGATGCCATCGTGTACGTGTTGCGTGCGTTCAAGGACGACGACGTGCCCGGCCCCGATGATCCACTCGAACACCTGCGCGTGGTGGAACTGGAACTCGCGCTCGCCGACCTTGAGACGGTGGAAACTCGTTTGAACCGCGTAAAGAAAACTGCGCGGGTCGACAAAGGCAATCAGGAAGAGGCGGCGTTGCTACAGCGTGCGTACGACGTGTTGGCAGAAGGCATGCCTTTGTATCGCGCAGGCCTCACGGCCGATGAGCGCGTAGGTCTTGCGCCGCACTTCTTGCTCACCAACCGCCGTGTGTTGGCAGTTGTCAACGTAGGTGAGAACGAACTCGACACCATTCCAGCCATGGAAGCACGCGTGCGTTCCGAGTTGTGCCCTCCTGGCTCGGTGCAAGAGAACGACATTGAAGTGCTCGGCATGAGCGTGCAAATTGAAGCTGAAGCTGTGCAGCTTGACCAGGCAGACCGCGAAGAAATGTTGGAAGCACTCGGTTTGGGTGAAGGCGCACTCACAAAGATGGTGCGTAGCGCGTACCACCTTCTCGGTTTGCGTACGTACTTCACCACGGGTGAAAAGGAAACACGCGCATGGACCTTCCATGCAGGTGACAAGGCCCCTGTTTGTGCAGGAAAGATTCACTCCGATATTCAGCGTGGCTTCATTCGCGCCGAAGTGATCCATTGGGATGAATTGGTATCGCTTGGTTCATGGAACGCCGCGAAAGATGCAGGCAAGCTGCGCCTTGAAGGAAAAGATTATGAATTCGTTGACGGCGACGTCACCGAATTCCGCTTCAACGTGTAGTAGCCGCACACTCACTTCTGCACCATGAAGGGAAGAACTCGCGCTATCAGCCTCTTTCTTCTCGCGGTATTCATTACGTGCGCTGTTCTTCAGTTTCTGGCGGCGGCCGATATTCGCGGATTGATGCTGGATACCGATGCGCTGAACATTCCCACCCTTGTCGACAACCTGATGTCTCATCAGGGCTCACTTTCACATTGGTATCTGTCACCAGCGCCGTACCTGTTCCCGGATGCAGTTCTGCATGCAGCAATTCACCCGTTCACATCGAACATGTATGCGCGACTTGCAGTATTTGCGGGGTTGCAAATACTTGTCCTGTTTCTTCTGCTGTGGCGGCTCGCAGTACTGACACTTCGTCGTCGCCCGCTTGCAATTGCCGTTGCCATTACGGGAAACCTGACATGGATGGCACTTCTACGTGGCGGCCCATACAACCAATTGATGACCGCGGGATTTCACTACGGGGCATTCTTGGTGTCCATTGCTGTGGTTGCATTCGTTCTGTTGCGAACCAAGCGATCCATCTCGTACGTGGTCACGGCTGTCTTGTGTTTTCTCACGTCGCTGAGTGACAACATCTTCGTGATTCAAACCGCCATTCCATTGGTGTGCACACTTCTTCTCGTTGCTGCTTTCGATGCGGAACATAGAGCCCATCGCCTCGTTTCTGCTGGAGTTGTGGGTGTGGCATCAATTGCCGGTTCGCTCTCGTACGGATGGTTCATTTCACATCCCACGCGGTATCCCATTCAGTTTGAAAGCGAGAAATTCCGCGTGAATGCCGAGGCCGTGCAGTCCACCATGGCCAACTTCCTTCGAACGCACGAACCCATCGGTGCATTGATGTTTGCATGCGCGATCTTCGCGGTGTTCTATGTGGTACGCCTCATGAAACGAGTGCGTCGCACTCAACCCATTGCATTGTTGACCATCTTTGCATTCGGTTCCATTGTGAGCACTTGCGTTGGATTGGTGCTCGCCACCACCAACGAAATGACCATCCGTTATTTCATTCCCGTGTTCGTGTGGCCCGTCATTGTTGGTGGGTTCATTGTGTTCAACACCGACATGTTTCGCGAGGCGGTGCCCACCATCGTGGCCACGGCTTCTGCCGTCATATTGATCCTCAACACATCAACGTTCGTCGATGTGCACGGAATTGACCGCACCTACTACCCCGCCGACATCGCATGTATCGACAATGCTTTGCCAGCAATGACCAAGCTTCATGGCATGGCCAATTATTGGGATGCCAAATACATCCAGTCGTTCAGCAGGCGCAATGTCACCGTGGCGCAATATTGGGACAACCTCACGCCCATGAAGTGGATCACCACCGATGATTACTACCACTCTCGGTACGACTTCGCCATCGTCTCCATCGCCTCGTCACCGCAGTTCACGCTCTCGCAACCACTTCTCGAGACGATGAACGGTGAACCGACCACATCGGTCACCTGCGGTACAAGAATTGTGCTGGTTTATGCGCATGGTGGGTGACACTTCGTTGTTGCATCGCCCTACGATTTCACCCATGGAAGGTCTGCAGCCGGTGTGGTTGGTGAGCGAGGGTCGCGTATTGGCCGCGGCGCAACGCGCCACTGCGCGCGCCGATCGTCGGCGTGGCTTGATGGGTGTCACCGTGATTGAACAACCATTGGTGATTGCGCCGTGCAATTGGGTGCACACGTTCGGCATGCGAGCTGCCATTGATGTTCTCTATGTGAACCAAGAAAACGAAGTGGTGGGTGTTGACACGCTCAAGCCTTGGCGCGTGGGCCCGTACACACGCAAAGCATCATTCGTCATAGAGGCTGCAGCTGGCTCGCTTGATCGATGGAATGTGGGCATTGGCAGCACGGTGGAGGTTCGCAATGTCGAACAGTGACACCTCGTCCATCATCCATGCAGGGCTCTGGTTGGTGGCAACTCCCATCGGAAATCTCGAAGACCTCTCCCCTCGTGCTGCTGCCGTGTTGTGCGCGGCATCGGTGATCTGTTGTGAAGACACACGACACAGCGGTTCGTTGTTGAAGCGAATCGGTGCATCGCCCGAACGGCTCATCGTTGCGAACGACCACACCGAGCACGATGCCATTGAGGAAGTGCTGTCGCTTCTTGCAGGCGGCGCGGTGGTTGCATTCATCTCCGATGCCGGCACGCCCGCCATTAGTGACCCGGGCGAGCGAATGGTACGCGCAGCAATTGCGGCCGGTTACCCCGTACACGCCACTCCCGGACCTGCAGCTTTCGTGATGGCCGCAACATTGAGTGGTTTGCCCACCAGCCGCATTGCATTCGACGGCTTCCTTCCACGCTCCGGCTCTGAACGACGAGAGCGACTCACCGAAGTTGCTCGCGAACGACGCACCATTGTGTTGTACGAAGCGCCACATCGATTGGAACGAACCCTGGTGGACTTGGCAGAGGTGTGTGGCGAGGACCGCACCATTGTTCTGGCACGCGAACTCACCAAACTGCACGAAGAGTTCTGGCGCGGTTCAATCTGTGATGCAATCACACATGCACGCACCGTGGAGCCACGTGGTGAATACGTGCTCATCATTGCGCCGCACGAAACCGCGCAGATAGAAGTGACCGACGAGCTGATTCGTGAGGAACTCAGCAATCGCACATCACGTGGATTGAGCAAACGCGACTCCATCGATGAAGTGACGGCGGCATTGGGTGTTTCGCGAAAGCGTGTGTATGCATTGGCGGTGGAATCATGACCGAGAAAACAACGGCCGCATTCTTCGACCTTGATCGCACACTCATCGCGGGCTCATCGGCGTTTGTGTTCGCGCGTGCAGCTCGGGACGCCGGTCTCATTCGCATCCAAGATTTTGTCGTCGATGCAATGAAAGCGTTGAAGTTCCGATTCTTTGGTTCCACCGACAATTCCACGTTTGAGGTTCGCGAGCGTATCCTCGCTGCCGCCGGTGGATTGCGTCAGTCCGATCTTGCGGGGCTGAACGAAATGGTGTTGCCCGAACTGTTGGGGCTCATTCGACCCGAAGCACGTGCACTTCTCGATCAGCACCACGCCGCAGGTCGCGAAACATGGATCGTGTCGGCGTCGCCCATTGAAATTGTGGAACCTCTCGCACATGCACTGGGAATGACGGGCGGCATCGGAACCGTGGGCGAGGTGGAGAACGGCGTGTACACCGGAAAACTTGCCGGTCCGTTCTGTTACGGCGAGGGCAAAGCAGAAGCAATCACCACACTGGCCACACAACGCGGAATCGACCTGGCGAATTCGTGGAGTTACTCCGACTCGATGAGTGACCTGCCCATGATGAATCTGGTGGGCAATGCGGTGGCCGTGAACCCCGATGCGGAACTCACTGCATTGTCGCGTCAAAAGGGGTGGCCCGTCGTTGTGTTCGCACAACGTTCGAAGATGCTCATTCGCCGCTCCACCACTGCAACGTTGGCGGTCAGCGGAATGTTGTTGATGTATTCGTTAGGCCTGCGGCAGGGGCGCAAGCGCTAACTGACGGCTCATGGCCACCAAGCGACCGGTGGAATCCCACAACTCGCCATTTTCCTCGAAGAATCCACCTTGAATCACGTTGCTGTAGAACTTCACTGCGATGGGACCCGGTGCAGGAATTGCACGAATATGCACGGTGAGTTCAATGGTGGGCGCCCAACCAATCAGGCCGTACTTGTTGAACAAGACCGGCGGAAATGCGTCGGTGGCAAGTAACAGTGCAAGAGTGTCCACTTCTCGACCATCGGCAAATGAGAAATAACCGCGATACGAGGCATTGCCCGAAGGCTTCCCCACCACCCAACCCATGTCGTCAGGGTGATAGCGACAATCGAGTCGGCTCTGAAGACTCGGCGCCATGTCGGGGTTGGGAACTCGTTTTTCGCAATCTTCGAATGCAGGCAACGCAGGCGGCTGCAGATCATGGAACTGCAATCCCTTGTCGGCATCAATGTCACCAAAAGTTCCGAGCACACGAATCACTTCTTTGCCATCGCGAGTGAGCGAGCCGGTCATCGTGGTGAGTTGACGTCCGGCCTTCACGATTGCGGTCTGCGTTTCTGCGGGGCCCTCCACTCCGGGCGACAGGTAATGCGCCGTGATGGTGACTGGGTGCGCACGACCAGATTCGGCACGCATGGCGTTGGCGGCAAGTGCGAGCAGGTATCCACCATTGGCAATACCGGGGCCGATGTTCCAGCGTTCCTGAATGGGCGTGTCGTAGAGACCATTGCCTCGCGCGGTGGGGGTTGTCGCGATATCGAACTCAAAAGGCATCAGACGAGCGTACGAAAGTTGCTGTGCCGAAAACGAACCGATGGCACGCATGGTGTGGGGCGTAGCCTGTGTGGGTGGGCAAGTACTACTTAACAACGCCAATTTATTACGTGAATGCACAACCACACTTGGGACATGCATACACCACCATCGTTGGCGATGCGCTTGCTCGCTGGCACCGACTGCTGGGCGACGATGTGTATTTCCTCACTGGCACCGACGAACACGGCCTCAAGATTCAACAAGCGGCCGATGCTGCTGGCACATCGCCCCAGGCGTTCACCGATTCCATTGCGCCACTCTTCCAAAAAGCATGGGAGCGCCTGAACATTTCCAACAACGATTTCATTCGCACCACCGAGCCACGCCATCGCGTGGGGGTGCAGAAGTTGTTGCAGGCCTGCTTTGACGCCGGCGACATTGAGCTCGATACGTACAGCGGCCTGTACTGCGTGCCCTGCGAGGCCTACTTCACCGAGGACGAATTGGACGGCAACAATTGCCCCATCCACAAGCGTCCGGTTGAGCACGTAGAGGAAGAGAACTACTTCTTCCGACTGTCACGTTTCGAACAACGCCTCATTGATTGGTATTCATCACACCCAGGCGCAGTGGTTCCCGAACATCGTGTGAACGAAGTACTCGGCTTCATCAAGCAGGGCTTGCAAGATTTCTCGGTGAGCCGCAAGACACTCACATGGGGCATTCCACTCCCCTTCGACGAGTCACATGTCGCTTACGTGTGGTTCGACGCACTCGCCAACTACATCACCGCCATTGGCTATGGCAGCGACGACGCAAAGTTCAACGAATGGTGGCCCGTGAACCACCACCTCATTGGCAAGGACATCATCCGCTTCCACAATGTGTACTGGCCCGCCATGCTCATGTCTGCCGGCATCGAGCCACCGAAGGGTTGGGCCGTTGGTGGCTGGCTGTTGGTGGGCGGCGAAAAAATGTCGAAGACATCGGGCAATGTGGTGAATCCACTTGATCTTGTTGACGAATTCGGTGTTGATGGCTTCCGTTACTACGTGCTCTCCGACACCACATACGGCAACGATGGCGACTTCACCTACGAAGGATTGGTGTCGCGATACAACTCCGATCTGGCCAACAACCTGGGCAACCTTGCTGCGCGCGTGGCCACTGTGGTGGGCAAAAAGTGTGGCGGCGTTGGTACGGCACCAGACATGAACAGTCCGTTGGCCGAGCACGCACGCACGGCCGTGGCCGACACCATCGCGCAATGGGAACAAGTGCAACCAAGCCGCGCATTGGAAGCAACGTGGGGTCTCATTCGCGCCACCAATGCACACCTCGAGAACAACGAACCATGGAAGGCCGAAGCTGGGCCATTGGTGGACACCGTGATGGGTGATGCGCTCGAGGCATTGCGCATCGTCACGCTTCTTGCATTCCCCGCCATTCCCGATACCGCTCGCGAAATTTGGCGCCGCATCGGCATGACGTCAAACATTGAAGAGTGCCGCATTCCGGCCGATGTGCAATGGGGTCAGTACCCCGTGGGTGCACCCGTTGAAAAGGGCGACCCACTCTTTCCACGTCGCACCGTCGCATAAGGAACACCATGAGCACCGTTGCACAATGGACAGACACGCATTGTCATACGCAAGAACAAATGGTGGAAACCGGTTCTGATGAGTTGTTGCAACGCGCTCGTGAAGCCGGCGTGCAACGCTTCATTGTGATCGGCACCGACGCATCCACCAGCACGCAAGCCATTGAGATTGCAGCCGAGCACAACGACGTGTGGGCAACAGTGGGTTTGCACCCACACGATGCAACGAAGGGTGTTCACACCATCGCGCCACTTGCTACTTCACCACGCGTGGTGGGTATTGGTGAATGCGGTCTCGACTATTACTACGAGAATTCACCGCGCGACATTCAGATTCCCGCGTTTGCCGAACAGATTGCGTTGGCAAAAGAACACAATCTCTCGTTGGTCATCCACACACGTGATGCCTGGGATGACACGTTCAATGTTCTCGATTCGGAGGGCATGCCGGAGAACACCATCATTCACTGCTTCAGCGGTGGCCCCGAAGAGGCGAAGCAATGTCTCGACCGTGGCGCATATTTGTCGTTCAGCGGCATCGTCACTTTCAAGAATGCGGCCGACCTGCGCGAGGCAGCGCTCATGTGCCCAACGGATCGTTTGCTCATTGAAACCGATAGCCCGTTCTTGGCACCCGTTCCGCACCGTGGTCGGCCGAATGAACCAGCGCATGTAGGAATTGTGGGCACCTTCATTGCCGACCTTCGCGGGCACGACGTGGTGGATTTTTCGTCGATCACATCGGCGAACGCTCTTCGGGCGTTTCCCCGCATACATTCGTAGTCACATGAATCTCACCCGCATCGACCGCAATCGACTCACTGTGGCAATCGTTGCCACCATCATTTTGCTGTCCACTGCATTCATGGCCTCAGGCAAATCTCCCAATGGCGCCAGCGAATCAACCGTGAAAGCCACCACCACCACTTTCGATCTGGGCCTCGCCACCGATGCCGATGCCGATGCGCCCGCCAATCTTGACGGCCCTGTGAGCGCCGACCCCAACGGTCAAGGTCAGATTGCCTACCCTGCCGACAACAACGGTCAACTCATTCGTGGCATTGCATCATTCAAGCGTTTCCCCGATTCAGTGAAGACAGGGTGCTCCACCAACCGCATTCCGTTGGGCGCCACCATCACCGTTCGCAATCTCAACAATGGCCGAAAGTCCACCTGCACCAACATCAACATTGGTGGAGTGAGCACATCATTCGACATCGTTCTCAATGCACCCGTGTTCGAGGCAATCGCCGAACTTGCAGATGCACCTATTCCTGTTGAGTTGACCTGGTGACTCTTTCGCGTGCCGACGCTTCACGTCAGCTGGACGGCGCGGGCTTGCGAGCCAAGCGCGCCCTCGGACAGAACTTCGTTGTCGACGCCAACACGG
This sequence comes from Ilumatobacteraceae bacterium, assembly GCA_023254135.1. GTDB lineage: Bacteria > Actinomycetota > Acidimicrobiia > Acidimicrobiales > Ilumatobacteraceae > UBA2093. Next base: position 8,818 of record JALQYL010000053.1, read on the forward strand.
TGCGCCGCATCGCTCGTTTGGCCGATATCGACGGACATGGTCGCGTTCTGGAAATCGGTGCCGGACTTGGGTCGCTCACTCTCGCATTGGCTGAAACTGCAAGTTCGGTGACGGCAGTGGAAGTGGATGATCAACTCATACCGCTACTGCACGAGAACGTGGACTCATTGCCCAATGTCACGGTGGTGCATGCAGATGCAATGAAATTGAACTGGAACGAATTGTTGGGCGACCACAATGATTGGGCGTTGGTGGCCAATCTGCCATACAACGTTGCCACGCCGCTGGTTGCTGATGTTCTCGACTTCGTGCCGCAGGTAAAACGCATGTTGGTCATGGTGCAAAAAGAAGTGGCAGAACGATTCTGCGCCACGCCTTCCACCGAAGCATTCGGGGCCTTGTCGGTGAAGGTGGCGTTCTACGGCACGGCGCGCATCGTGGGTCTCGTGCCTGCATCGGTGTTCCTGCCACGACCCAACGTTGAGAGTGCACTGGTGGAGATTGTGCGTCATCCTTCCGTGCTCGACACCACCATCAACTCCAAGGAACTGTTCTCACTGGTGCGCATGGGTTTTGCCAAACGACGCAAAATGTTGCGCGGTTCACTTGCGGGTCGCGTCAGCCCCGAGCAATTCGAACAGGCAAACATTGCACCTACTGCTCGCGCCGAGGAACTGTCGATTCATGATTGGTTGCGCCTTGCGCACATTCTTGAAGGCAAGTAACCATGCCCACCATTGAGTCGCCAGCAAAACTCACTCTCACTCTTGCCGTGGCCGGCGTTCGCGAAGACGGCTACCACCTCATCGATGCACAAATGGTGTCGCTGGACATTTGCGATCTCATCACCATTGAAGACGCCAGCTCCACCTCCATCACGGTTGATGGTCCGTACTCAGCCGGGGTGCCCACCGATGAATCCAATTTGGTGCACAAGGCACTGGTACTTGCAGGTCGCACCGCCACGGTGCACATCACCAAGAACATTCCCCACGGTGGCGGGTTGGGTGGTGGTTCCACCAATGCAGCCACCATTTTGCGCTGGGCCGAATTCCATGACCATGAGGCTGCATCCCGCATTGGCGCGGATATCCCGTTCTGCATGGTGGGCGGCCGAGCCCAGGTTG
>JALQYL010000054.1 GCA_023254135.1 Ilumatobacteraceae bacterium
CGCAAGGGTCGTGGCACACAGGGTGTTATTGGTGTGAAGATTTCCAGCAAGAAGGGCGCAGTTGTTGCGGCCTTCATGGTGGGACTCGATGACGAGATTGTGGTGGTGGCATCGAACGGTGTTGCCATGCGTACCGAGGTCAAGCAGATCTCCAGTCAAGGTCGCGCAGCAACAGGTGTGCGCCTTATGAACCTGGACGACGGAGCTGTCATTGCCTCTTGCGCACCCATCCTCGCTGCCGACGAAGACGAGTAATCAACGCCGCAATCGCGGCAACATATCCATTCTGTCTGTGGTGTGGCTGTGCTTCACTGCGTTGTCATTGATTGTCATCACGCATGCCACCAGTGTGGTGCTGCATCGCGCACAACTGCAGGCCAGTGCCGACGCTGTTGCATTGGCCTTTGCATCACGAAATGAAGTGGCGGCACACACCATGGCCAACCATCTGCATGTCGCCATCACCAACATTGCAGAACAACAGAACGTGGTCACCATCACCGTGCAGTCATCGGCCGAAACCGCCACAGCCCAGGCACTACGCTCGCAGTATGAGTTCCAACCCTGAGGCCGCCGCCAAGCCACGCCGCCGGGTTCGTCGTGTTACCCGCGTGATCCGCGATGTTGATGCGTGGAGCGTCTTCAAGGTGGGACTGGTGTTCCATGCCGCGGTCTATGTGGTGGTACTCATCACCGGCGTGTTGCTGTGGAATGTGGGCTCGGCCACTGGCACCATCGACAACGTGCAGTCCTTCCTTGAGTCTTTCGGCTGGGATTCCTTCACGTTTGAGGGGGCGGTCATGTTTCGAGGCGCCGCCACCCTTGGTTTGTTCGGAATTGCCCTCGGAACTGGCCTTTGGGTGCTCGGAGCCATCATTTTCAACCTCATCACCGAGCTGGTGGGCGGAATTCGGGTCACCGTATTGGAAGAAGAAGTCGTGGCCCGGCCGGTTGAGCCTCGCCAGCCTCACAGATAGAGTGTGAAGTCCCATCATGGGGCTATAGCTCAGTCGGTTAGAGCGCATCCCTGATAAGGATGAGGTCGCAAGTTCGATTCTTGCTAGCCCCACCATTTCCCTTTCGGTTCCCGAAAGGTCGCACCCCTCGAGGAGGCAGACGTGAAATTCATCCGCCAAGTCCTCCTCGCCCTCTCCATCGCTTCCATGGTGGCCACCGTTTTGCGCACCCGCGGAAAGAACCCGGTGGCACCACAACAGGGTGGGTGGCGCGAGGTCACCCCTCAGCGGTAATCCCATGAGCAATGCCGGCATTGGCATCGTGGGCACAGGAGTAGTGGGCGCGCGAGTATCCGCAAGTCTCACCTCGTTGGGTCTTACATCTCGTCTCACGCCACTGAAGTCGGCAACCGAATTGTTCAACAGTTCCGTGGTGGTGCTGGCACATGGCGGACCACATGCGGCCCTGGCCTCCACCTTCATTGCCGAAGGAGTTTCGGTCATCTCGGTGAGCGACAACCTCAGCGATGTGTTGTCGATCCTCGACTTGCAAGAGCGCGCCGTTGCCAAAGGTGTGGTTGTTATTGCCGGAGCTGGTTGTTCGCCTGGATTATCCGGCCTGTTGGTGAGCCACGTGTCGCGCGCATTTGAATCCATTGATGAAGTGCACACCGCAGTGCACGGCACGGGCGGCCCCATGTGTGCACGTCAACACCACGATTCGTTGGCCGGTCTCAGCATTGGTTGGCACGACGGCGAATGGCTGCAACGTCCAGCCGGAAGTGGTCGTGAATTGTGCTGGTTCCCCGACCCCGTCGGTGCCAAAGACTGTTATCGATACGCCACACCAGAGCCGGTGTTGTTGCAGCGCATCAACCCAGCTCTTGCGCGCATCACATCGCGAGTGTCCGCCACTCGTCGTGATCGCCTCACCGCACGTCTGCCCATGATCACTCCACCACATGCTGAAGGTGGCCTGGGGGGAGTGCGCGTGGAAGTGCGCGGCGTGCGCAACGGGCATCGACATGTAGAGATAGTCGGAGTGGCGGAACGCGTTGCCACCGTGGCGGGCGCAGTAGCCGCCAGTAGCGCGCATGCGTTGTTGAACCACACCGTTGCACCTGGCGTGTACAACTTGGGCCAATCGGCCTTGCCCAATGCCGACATTTTGGACAACTCCATTGCATGTGGCGTTCGCCTCCATCAATTCATCGGTAAGTGATTCTCATTCATTCTCGATAGTGTCGGGACCATGAGTGCCCACACACACGTTCACGTGCAAGCAGCAGACATTGCGCATCACGTGGCCACGCAGTTGGGCGAAATTGGTCAACGCTTCACATCCGGTCGACGTTCCATCGTTGATGCGTTGGTGAAGGCACAACGCCCGTTGTCTATTCCAGAAATTCTGAAACACACAAAGGGCCTCGCGCAGTCGTCGGCGTATCGAAATCTCACCGTGCTGGAAAACGCCGGGGTGGTGGTGCGTGTTATCACCACCGACGAATGGGCGCGATTTGAACTCAGCGAGGATCTCACCGGCCATCACCATCACATGGTGTGCAGCGTGTGCGGCGCCGTTGATGATGTGCGCATTCCCGACAGCATTGAAAACGAACTCGACGCAGCATTGGAACGCGTTGCAAAGAAACAAGGATTCGCCATGGCGCATCATCGCCTCGACGTTGTGGGAGTGTGCAAATCATGTCGGTGAAAATTGCCGGAACAATCGCGATTCCACCATTGCTTCCCGGTCGCGTGGTGCACTTGCCCGGCAGGGGCGAAATGTTCGTGCGTCATCATGAGCATCCCAACCCCAACGCCCCCACGTTGTTGTTGCTGCACGGATGGACAGCATCATCCGATCTGCAGTTCTTCACTGCATATGAAACTCTTGCGCGTGACTACAACATTGTGGGCGTTGATCACCGCGGTCACGGACGCGGTTTACGTCCCAATCGCGCATTCTCGTTGGAAGACTGCGCCGACGATGCGGCAGCGGTTGTGCGTGCAATGGGCATTCGTTCTGTCATTACCGTCGGATATTCCATGGGTGGACCCATCAGTCTCTTGGTGTGGCAACGCCACAGTGATTTGGTGCACGGCATGGTGTTGCAAGCCACTGCCCTGGAGTGGAGCGGTACTCGCACCGAGCGCAACAAGTGGCGTGTCATGCACTCGTTCAGTCCGCTATTCCGACGACTCAGCACGCCACGTCTCATTCGCTACGGCATTCGCAGAGCAGTGCCACGCGGCCACGAACTCAGCCGTTACGTACCGTGGATGGTGGGCGAAATTCGACGCAACGATGCGTGGATGATCAGTGAAGCGGGTCGGGCCATTTCACGATTCGACGCACGTCCATTTGCCCACACCGTGAGCGTGCCAACGGCCTACGTTCTCACCACGCAAGACCGCTTGGTGTTGCCACACAAACAACAAGCACTGGCAGAGGCGGTACGTGCTGAAGTGGTGGAACTACACGGCGATCACTTGGCGCCCATGGTGCAACCACGCGAGTTTGCTGCGGCTACTAGTGCTGCGGTGGAGACTGTGGTTCGTCGTTCGCAGCGGTGAGCTTTTCAAGCATTTCAACAACGCTCTCCAATTGCTCGCGCAGATCTTCCGTGGTCACCACGTCGGCCAAGGCCAAACGAACACCGGCCAACTCACGTGCCAGGTATTCGGTATCTGCCTGTGTGCGTGCAGCAACTTCTCGGTCACGCTCTAGTTGTTCACGGTCGCGATCTTCTTGACGATTCTGTGCAAGAAGAATCAGCGGTGCAGCGTAGGACGCCTGCAACGACAAGATGAGCGTGAGGAAGATGAATGGGTACTTGTCGAATGGCGCAAGGTTGAACACGTTCACCGCGACCCAGAAGACCACGATGACCGTTTGAATCACCAGGTATCGACCGGTGCCCAGGAATCGAGCAATGGTTTCGCTGAACGCACCGAATGCTTCAGGGTCGTAGTGAATACCAACGCGACGACGCTGACGTGGAGTGGAAAGATCGAGACGCTTCTTCATGACTGCGCCGCCTGACGTCGACGCTGACGCCAGTCGGCAGGCAGCATGCGGTCGAGTACGTCGTCCACCGTGATGGCGCCCAACAAGTGGCCTGCGGTATCGCAGACACCCACGGCCAACAGGTTGTATGACGCGAGGAACTCAGCAACTTCACGATCAGAAAGATTGGGAGTGACAGTTGGTTCCTTTGAAACGCAACGACCCAATTCGGTGCCAGGTGGCTCACGCAACAAACGCTGAATGTGAACAACGCCCAAATATGAACCAGTGGGTGCTTTGAATGGCGGCTGCACCACGTACACCTGTGAGGCAATGGAAACAAGCCAATCGGGGTCGCGAACCTGTGCAAGCGCTTCTGCAACGGTGGCGTTGGCACCCATGATGATGATGTCGGGTGTCATCAACGCACCAGCAGTACCGGGCGCGTATGACAACAGCGAACGCACCACATCGGCGTCTTCGTCATCCATTGCTTCCAACACTTCCGTTCGCTTCTGCGCAGGCATTTCTGCAAGAAGGTCGGCCAAGTCGTCGAATTCCATTTCCTCGAGCACGTCGATCAAACGATCAAGGTCGAGGTTTGCAATCAGTGCGAGCTGTTCGTTTTCAGGCAACTCTTCCAGCAAGTCGGCCAAGCGATCGTCATCCATTTCCTTGGCCAACAACTGTCGTTGCGACAATGGCAATGAACGCACCACGCCAGCCACGTCGGAAGGGTGCAAGTCACGAAGGCGCGCAGCTTCGGCAGCCATTTCGGTGGTGGCTGCAAACAGCCCACTCACTTCGTTCCACTCCACCAATCGATACGAGGCGCGACGACCCAACACACCCTTGCGGGTGAGACGTACCTTGGCAACTTCCCATCCGTTCTCACGCACACCAATGGTGGGGCGAAGTGCCACGTCGGACACCACTTCGCCGGCCACCCGTGTGTCGATGATGTCAGCAGACAACAAGTGCTCACCATCGCGGGGCTTGAAGGGGTTGAGATCCACGTCCCAGCTGCGCAGACGGGCGCCCTCGGTATCAAGGGCTCCGATGCGGTTGGCGTTCACAAAAATGCGGCGGCGCTGGCTGGTGGCCACGAAACCGGTGACGCGGGGAGCCACACCACTGCGGCCCGGAACCACCACAATGTCGTCAATTCGGCCAATTGCAGCCCCACCGGCGTCGAGCAACGGCAGGCGCATGATTCGGAATGCATAAATGAGGTCGCCTGCCATGTCACAAGGGTACCCCCGCCACCTGTGGATAAAGAGCCGTTTTACGACAACCGCATGGGTTTTACGGCATCTTGTGGTGGTCGGCGCTGACCGCCGATAGTCTTTTCCTTCCTTCGGGGACGTAGCTCAATTGGTAGAGCGCCTGCTTTGCAAGCAGGAGGTCGTGGGTTCGATTCCCATCGTCTCCACCACTGTGAACTCGTCGGCCGTTCTCCTTATCTCGTGCCCCGATAAACCCGGCATCGTTGCCGCCGTTGCAACCTGGGTGGCTTCCGTGGGCGGAAATATCGTCCATGCCGAACAGCACACCGACGCCGAAGACGCCATGTTCTTCCAGCGTGTGCAGTTCACTCACTCTGGCTCCACACCGTTGGCCACTCTTAGTGCCGGTTTTGCCGCTCTTGCGGCCAACTGGGACATGCAATTCACTCTCAATGAATTGCCATGGAAACCCCGCACCGCCATTTTGTGCTCGAAGCAATTGCACTGCGCCGCCGACCTTCTTTCTCGCACCACCTATGGCGACCTTGGACTTGATGTGGTGGGCCTGGTCTCCAATCACATGGATGCACAACCATTGGCCACAGCACACGGCATCAATTTCATGCATGTGCCCGTGCAGGATGGCCCCACTGGTCGTGCAGACCAAGAGGAAACACTTGCTGCGCTTCTGAACAGCATGAACGTGGACCTGGTGATCCTCGCTCGGTACATGTTGGTGTTGCCACCTGCGTTGGTGGGTGCATGGAGTGGACGCATGATCAACATTCATCATTCGTTCCTGCCCGCGTTCATTGGCGCCAATCCGTATCGTCAAGCGCATGATCGCGGCGTGAAGGTGATTGGTGCAACCGCGCACTACGTGAGTGATGTGTTGGATGAAGGTCCCATCATCGCCCAAGACGTTGCTCACGTCACCCATCGCGACGATGTTGTTGAACTCACGCGTCAAGGACGCGATTTGGAAACCGTGGTGTTGGCTCGTGCCGTGCGCGCCCATGTGGAGCATCGCGTGCTCACCTTCGGCAACCGCACCGTGGTGTTTGGTTAAATTCACCGTTCCAGGCGCAGAGTTCGTAGCCTGTGCTCTGTGCAAACAGTGGTGATCGTTGGGGCGTCGTTGGCCGGAGTTCGAGCAGCAGAAACGCTCCGTTCATTGGGCTTTGATGGAAGCATCACCATGGTGGGCGATGAGCCTCACATGCCGTATGACCGCCCACCGTTGTCGAAGAATTTCTTGGCAGGCGAGTGGGAAGCCGATCGCGTGGCACTTCGCAAACCTGAAGCTCTGGAAGAACTGAACCTCACGTGGAAATTGGGATCAGCAGCAACGGCGTTGAACACAAGTTCACGCACGGTGTCGTTGGCCGACGGATCCGCCCTCACGTACGACGGTCTCATTATCGCCACCGGTGGCACTGTGCGCAGATTGCCGAATCAGCCAAACATTGCAGGCGTCCACGTGTTGCGTACGTTGGACCATGCGCAAGCATTGCGCGCTGAAATCACCGACGGAGCAAATGTGGTGGTGATCGGCGCCGGCTTCATTGGTTTGGAAGCTGCGGCTACAGCCACCAAGCGCGGTGCGAAGGTCACGGTGCTTGAAGGTCTTGAAGCACCACTCATTCGTGCATTGGGCGCAGAAATGGGTGCAGCCATTGGCGAGGTGCACGTGCGCAACGGCGTCACCGTGCGATGTGGTGTGCAGGTGCAATCCATCGACGGCACTGATCACGTGAAGAGCATCACGTTGGGTAACGGCGAAACGATTGCCGCAGACGTGGTGATTGTGGGCATTGGTGTTGCACCTGCAACACAGTGGTGCGAAATGAGCGGTCTCACCATTCGCGATGGCATCGTGTGCAACGAGAATTTGTGTGCAGGCCCGGAGAACGTGTTCGTTGCAGGCGATGTGTTGCGTTGGCCCAACGCTTTGTTCTCCGATGTTGAAGCAGACATGCGTGTGGAGCACTGGACCAATGCCGCAGAGCAGGGTGCCATTGCAGCGAAGAATCTTCTGGCGTCATTGAACGGAACCGAGCAGGAACCGTATGCAGCAGTACCGTTCTTCTGGAGCGATCAATTCGATGCGCGCATTCAGTGTCTGGGTCGCCCGTCTGCCAATGCACAAGTCGACATCGTTGATGGCAGCGTGGCCGAAGGAAAGTGGTGCGCCATCTACAGCGTGAACAATCGTCTCACTGCGGTGTTGGGTGTGAGCAAGCCAAAGTTGGTGATGCCCAGCCGTGCACTGTTGTCGAAACACACCACGCGTGATGAAGCTCTCGCACATTTTGAACGCGTGATTGCAGCACAGGCAGCAGCAACCGCAGCTGCGCAACAACCCAAGTAGGTTCTTGGCATGACCATGCCCGACCCCGAGCGTTATGAAGTGTGGCGTTCGTTCCTCACCGCGCATGCCGCACTCAGCAAAATGTTGAGCCATGCGTTGGAAGAGGAAGTGGGTCTGCAACTTCCTTGGTTTGAAGTGTTGGATGCATTGGCGAACAACGAAGGATCATTGCGTTTCAGTGATTTGGCAGAGCGGGTCATGGCCAATCCCTCCAGCCTGTCGCGTCAACTCGACCATCTGGAGAAGCGCAAATTGGTGGCCCGCGAAAAGTCGGTACTGGATGACGGACGCGCCATTGTGATCGCCCTCACACCGCGAGGTCATGACACCTGGAAGACCGCAAGTCTCAGTTATTACCGCATTGTTCGACACTCATTCACGAACACACTCACCGAGACGGACGTGGTGGCTCTGCAGCGCGTGTTCGGCAAGGTGTTGGAAGCCGATTAGAGCCCCACTCATTTGTCCAAGTCCGACTTTGGCTTGGCATGCGTCATCGGTCAGACTTGATGTCTAATACGAACTCAGGGAGTTTCATATGCAGAACGCAGTCATCGTCGACATTCTTCGCACACCATTGGGCAAGCGCAATGGTCGCCTCAAGGAATGGCACCCCGTCGATCTCGCCGGCACCGTTCTGAAAGCTCTCGTGGAGCGCAACGACATTGACCCTGCGCTCATTGACGACGTCATCATGGGCTGCGTTATGCAAGTGGGCGAGCAGAGCCTCAACGTTGCTCGTAACGCAGTTCTTGCAGCAGGCCTTCCCGAATCAATCCCTGGTACCACGGTTGACCGTCAGTGTGGTTCCAGCCAGCAAGCAGCACACTTCGCAGCACAGGGCGTGATGGCCGGTGCATACGACGTGGTGATTGCAGCAGGCGTAGAGGTGATGACTCGCGTTCCTATGGGTTCCGCCGTTGCCGATGGCAAGTTTGGTTATCCGTTCGGCCCCATGGTGTCTGCTCGTTATGCACCAGACGGTGGCCTTGTTCCCCAGGGCATCAGCGCCGAAATGATCGCCGACAAGTGGGGCATTTCACGCGAAGACATGGACCGTTTTGGTGCACGCTCGCAAGAACTGGCTGCTCAGGCAACGGCAGAAGGACGTTTCGAACGCGAAATTCTTCCTGTGCTCGATGCTGAAGGAAAGTTGATGACCACCGACGAAGGCATTCGTGAATCTCCTTTCGAGAAGTTGCAAACACTCAAGCCAGCATTCCGTAGTGAAGAAGAAGGTGGCCGCGTCACCGCTGGTAACTCCAGCCAAATCACCGACGGTGCATCAGCAGCGCTCATCATGAGCGAAGACATGTGCAACCAGTGGGGTCTCACACCACGTGCCCGTTTCGTGAACTTCGGTCTTGCTGGTGACAATCCACAACTCATGCTCACCGCACCAATTCCTGCATCACAAAAGGCCCTCGCACGCGCCGGTCTTTCCATGGGCGACATTGATGTCACCGAAATCAACGAGGCATTCGCATCTGTTGTTCTCGCATGGGAAAAGGAATTGCATCCCGACATGAGCAAGGTGAACCCCAACGGTGGCGCCATTGCGTTGGGTCACCCATTGGGTGCCAGCGGCACGCGTCTCATGGCCACACTTCTCAATGAGCTGGAGCGCACCGGCGGCCGTTATGGCTTGCAGACCATGTGCGAAGGTGGCGGCATGGCAAATGCCACCATCATCGAGCGCCTCGGCTGATTTCCAGCCACTACATTTCAGCCATGCTCGCTTTTCCCGCCTTCGGCACGTTCGTGTGGGTGGGCGTGGGCATTCTCATCATGCGCTACACCTGGAAAATCGGGTTGGGCATGCTGGGTTCCATGACCTCATCCATGCCGCCACCGCCTCCATCGGGCGAAATGCGCCGAATCAACGTGCGTTATCGCTGCAGCGTGTGTGGCACCGAACTACGCATGGTGATGGCCCCCGACGAAGATCCGCCACCACCCAAGCACTGCTTGGAGGACATGGATCTGATGGCGCCCATCGACATCTAATACGACACTGGTTGGTCATCCACAGACTGTGGATAAACCTGCTGAAAAGTACACGGGTGTAACTCTGCTATTTAACCCCACACAAGGGCTAGAGAGTTTCTTAGTGATATTTGGTGGCTGTGTATAAACCACCCAGAATGCTGAAAAGAC
>JALQYL010000055.1:0-1898 GCA_023254135.1 Ilumatobacteraceae bacterium
CTTGTCCATGACGAATGAAAAGGCACTGCGCGTCGCAATGATGCGCGTCGGCGCTACATCAGCACGTCGTGCAGCTGTTGCTGCCCAGCAAATCAACTCGGGCACACAAGGTTTTGCACCAGGTCTTGACAAGAACGGCGTTGCCACCGTTGCAACGTTGCCTGCACCTTTCGGCGCACTCAGCACCATCCAGGTCACGCTTGGACCAGTCAATCCTGAGTCAGGCACTCGTGCAGTTGTCCTCATGGACACGCCAAGCCTCAACAGCCTGATCTACTAAGTCACTTCTGGGCCACTTGCGTACGCACGTACGCAGCTTCATCAACATTTGTTACGGGACTTTCTACTCGTGCGTCCATACACTCGTAGACGACGGTGAGTCATCCGGGTGACCGCGGCACAGCAATGTGCTGAGGAAAGTCGGGGCTTCACAGGGCAGAGTGCTAACGAGAGTTAGGTGGGGGCAACCTCACGGAAAGTGCAACAGAGAGCAAACCGCCGATGGATGCGCAAGCATCACAGGTAAGGGTGAAACGGTGCGGTAAGAGCGCACCAGCGCGTGGAGTGATTCACGTGGCTTGGTAAACCCCATTCGAAGCAAGGTCAAGCAGAAGGAGAGCTGCCCGCTCGCCGAAAGGCAACCCTTCGGGTAGACCGCACAGAGGGATGGTCACCACTCACGCGAGTGAGGACAGAACCCCGCTTACAGGGTGGCTCACCGTCACCCCACCACTTCCCTACGCAAGGCGGCTAGGTACCATCACCACGTGAAATTGCCGCACTCAACCGAGCCAGTCATTCACGGCGAACGAATTGACTTGCATCATCTCGCGGCTGACGACCTTATTGCACTGCATGCGAACCCCGAAGACATCTCGATCTATCGCTCGCATACCTACCGAAATCCCTATCGGGTTCTCGTGGATGGACCATCGCCAGTTCGGTGGCGTGCACCGCAGGTGTTGGAGAACCCCGCGTGCAACAAATGGTTCATTCGATGGATGGTGCTACGAGCCACCAACGAAATTGTGGGCAGCATCAGTTTTCACGCACCGCCCGATGCCTCCGGAATGATTGAGATCGGTTTGGGTGTCCATGAGGAATTCCGACGCAAGGGTTTTGCGCGTGAAGCACTCATCGGCATGTGGAGTTGGGCGTGCGAACACGATGAAGTGCGCACATTGCGATACACCGTTGACCCCAACAATGAACCATCGGTTGAACTGGTGAAGAGTTTCGGGTTCTCTCATGTAGGGCAACAAATTGATGAAGAAGACGGCCCGGAAGACATGTACGAAATGTCGGCAACGGATTTTCGTGCTCGCCACATGACTACGTAGTCAGACCAGTTCAGAAACTCACAGAACTAGCTACGAAAGGTGGCTGGTGTCGTTGAACGTATGTAACGCAGGCCCGCGCGGGCCGATGGCAATGCGACAAATGGACGCTCGCTCCAAATGCATCCGCCACGAGGTTTCGGGCCCGACTCCCATGGCCCACGCCACGCCGCTCTTGATGGGCGACACATGACTCACCACCACAACGGTGTGCTTTTTTGCCACTTCCATCAACTCGTGCAATGCCGGCTGCACGCGCGCATCGAGTTCCAGCAAAGTTTCACCGTTTGGCGGACGGAACGACGGGTCATTACGCCACTGAGCCCACTGTTGCTGGTCGACATCGGCGAGGGCAACGCCATCCCAATCGCCGTAGTCCAACTCAATGAATCGCTCGTCGATCTCTACGCTGTCACTCACTGCACCGGCCGTTTGTTGTGCGCGAATCAGCGGACTACTGATGACAACCAGATCTTTGTATGTAGCGCGAAGGTATTCCCCACATTTGCGAGCTTGCTCGACCCCCACCTCATCCAGTGACAGATCAATACGACCTTGCAA
>JALQYL010000055.1:1997-9667 GCA_023254135.1 Ilumatobacteraceae bacterium
AGCGCGAAGGTATTCCCCACATTTGCGAGCTTGCTCGACCCCCACCTCATCCAGTGACAGATCAATACGACCTTGCAACAATGACTGTGCGTTGGCCGCCGTTTGTCCGTGACGCAGAAGAATCAACATTGCTTCACGTTTGCATCTGTGCCAGCGCGAAGATGACCCGTCCGAATGAACTCTGCACGAACGGCGGGGTTCGACAAGTTGTTGGTACGCCACATCCACCACAACATGGCGGCACCCGCAATTTCCAATGCAATGTCGAGACCTAAGCGGTCGAACGATGGAAGGTTCACGTTGTGGAAGCCGACACCACCGAAGGGCCACCAGAACAATCTCGTGTTGTTGAATGCGCCATCGAACACCAAGTGAAAGAACGTGCCGATAGGCAATGCCAGCCAGCGACGGCGTCGCACACTGCCCCGTCGTGCCACCGCCATCACCACGGCGAGAATGACGACACTGGTCACCACCGAGTGCATGACCCATGCACCGCCCGTGACACCATCGATCACATCGGGTGCAATGGCACCAAGCGCGAGCACGCGGTAATCGAATCGATCATCACGAAACACAAACCACACTGCGATGGCGGCCGTGCCGAGGAACCACAAGAACATGTCGTTCAGGTTAGGGAGTGCCCACAACCTTCACGGTGGATGGCAAACCCTTTGCGCAGTTGTACACCAAGTACTTCTGCGGATCCACACCCGTGATGGGTGTGAGTGGGTTCAACTCGGTAGGCGCAATGGTGGTGCCTGGGTCAACCACACTCACAATGGGTCCTTTGAACATCGTGGTGGTGGGCGCATTCGGCAATGTTGTGGGCGTCACCGTTCCGGGCTTCACAGTGGTGACAACCGGAACTTTCGTGGTAGTGGGTGCAACCGTGGTGGTTGTCACAGTGCTGGGTGGCACCACCGTGACAACTGTGCCCGTTTGTTTCTGCGACAACTTGCCCGACACCACAGATGCGATGCAATCAACACCAGGCAGGTAGTACCGCACAGGGTTGCGCGTGGGAGCAGGTGGCGCATCCCAATTCAACACGGGCGCACCAGCGTGTGCGGCGTCCATGAACGCCTTCCAAATCTTCACGGGGTACGAGTTGCCCGTGACTCGGTCCACTCCATCTGCTTTGAACTCAGGAATGTTCACCATGGGCGTATACGCCTTTGGGTCACCCACCCACACTGCCGTGGTGAGCTGTTTCGTGAATCCGACGAACCATGCATTGGTGTTTTCGTCCTGGGTTCCGGTTTTGCCAGCGGCCGGACGATTGCCCGCCAAAGGATCGCGACGTGCGGTTCCCTTGATGAGCGTCTGCTTCAGAATGTCGACTTCAGCGTCAGCAACTTCTTTACTGATGACCTGCGCAGGCGTTGATTGGTGCTGATACAACACACCGCTTGGGCCCTCGATCTTTTCAATGAAGTACGGCTCGTGATGCACGCCACCGTTGGCAATGGTTTGCGCACCAGATGCCATGTCCATTGGGCTGAGTTCATTGGCACCCGTGGAGAAGCTGGCATAGGGCTGAATCTTGTAGATGTCGGGACGCAAATAAGGCGACGACGCAAGTTTGTACACCTCTCCCGGCAATCGGTTGAGACCCACAATCTGGGCAAGGCGCGCATACGCACAGTTGATAGAGAGCCATGTTTGTTCAGCCAGCGATGCAACCGGATGGCTGACACCTTGCGTGATTTTGAATGGTTCTTCCGGTTTGCCAGGGTTGGGCAAGGTACATGGCAACGTGCCGTCGATGAGGTCGCTTGCCTGCGCTCCAGCTTCCAACGCCGCGGTGAGTACGAACATCTTGATGCTGGAACCTGTTTGTCGTCGACGCAGTGCAAGATTCACCTCGGTACGGCCGGCCACGAATCCGGGCCCGCCCACAATCGCGCGCACGGCGCCAGTGGTGGTGTCCAACGACACCATGGATGTTTGAACACCTGTCTTGTTCGCCGGCAACTTCTCCTTCGACGCCTTCTCCGCTTTTGCCTGTGCGGAGGCATCGAGTGTGGTGGTGACCGTGATACCACCGCGGTACAAGGCATTGAATCTGTCGCGATACGTGGCGCCAAGAATGGTGGACTTGTTCAACAAGTAGTCGCGCACCATTTCGGTGAAGTAGGTGCGGCTTGTTGATTGTTGTGGAACGCTGGCCACTGTTTCGGGAATCTTGAACTCGAGAAGTGTCTTGTCGGCTTCCTCGCGAGACAGCAACGACGTCTCCACCAAACGATCCAACACCTGCGCAAAACGTCGGCGTGACTGTTCGGGGTGACGAATGGGGTCATACGTGGTGGGTGCACGCACCAGACCCGCAAGGAAACCCGCTTGTGCCAGCGTGAGGTCGGCAACCTTGGCACCGAAGTACACCTCGGCAGCTGCCTGCACGCCATAGGCGTTGTTACCAAAGAACACGGTGTTCAGATAGCGCTGCACAATTTCACGCTTTGGCACGGTCTTCTCCAACATGACCGCATAACGCGCCTGCAAAATTTTGTATCGACCATCGCGAGGCAATCCGGCCAAGTATTCGTTCTTCACCACCTGCTGGGTGATGGTGGAAGCACCCTGACGGCCACTGGAGTATTGAAAGTTTGCAAGAGTGGCACGCACCAACGCACGCAAGTTCACACCCTTGTGTTTTTCAAAACCAGAATCCTCTACGGCGAGCAATGCAGCGACTACTTGGTCGGGGATTTGGTCGATTCCCAACGGTTGGCTGTTTTCAAACTCGAATACACCGATCTGTTGCGCATTCACATCGAGCATGCGCGTGCGGGTGGCCAAGCCACTGAACGCAGGCAGTTGCACCGGCACCTCTTTGTGTGCGTGCAACATGCGCCATGCCTGAGGCGCAGCGCCCACGATGCTGGCAGAAATGAGCAATGCACCTGCAAGAAGCGCAACAACAAGGCGCATTGACCAATTCAGAGGATTCTTCACAGCGACTCCACCGTACTTGGCACGTTTTGTGCCACAGCGTCATCGTTGTTGCTACCGTTGCGCACATGTCACAGTTTCCGAACCGTCCGTTCCGTTTTGGCGTGCAAGCACGCAGCGCCACTACCGCCGCAGAATGGGCCGATTTTTCACGCAAGGTAGAAGACACTGGTTTCGAAGTGCTCACCATGCCCGACCACTTCACCGGACAGTTGGCACCAGTACCAGCCATGATGGCCACAATGGACGTCACCACCACATTGCGCACCTGCGCATTGGTGTACGACAACGACTACAAACACCCCGCAATCTTGGCCAAAGAGATGGCCACCATGGATGTGCTCTCAAACGGCCGAATGGAAATTGGTTTGGGTGCAGGCTGGATGATCAGCGACTACGAGCAATTGGGAATTCCCTATGACTCCCCCAAGGTGCGCATTGATCGTTTTGTGGAAGGCATCAAGGTCATCAAGGGCGTGATGAGCGATGGTCCGTTCTCGTTCTCGGGCGAGCACTACACCATTACTAACTACGACGGTTTCCCGAAACCCATTCAAAAGCTGCCACCCGTTCTTATTGGTGGTGGCGGAAAGCGTGTGTTGTCGTTTGCCGCACGTGAAGCCGACATCATCGGAATCAATGGCACACTCACCGCAGGTGTGGTGGGCCCCGAGGCGCTCTCCACCATGACGCGCGAAGCCGTGGATGAAAAAGTGGCCATTGTTGCCGAGGCTGCTCAAAGAGCTGGCCGCATCAACGACATTGAAATGAACATCCGCACGTTCTTCGTGAAAGTCACCGATGACCGCGAAGGAACCGTTGCCGGCATCTCTTCCGTGTACGGTGTCGACAAAGACATGATCGACAATTCACCATTCGCGCTCATTGGCTCGGTGGATTACTGCATCGAGCAACTCATTGCTCGTCGCGAACAATGGGGTTTCAGCTACACCATCGTGGGCGAAGAAAACGTGGATGAATTCGCTCCGGTTGTTGCGGCCCTGCGTGGCAAGTGACTAGTGAGAGATCAACTGAGCCCAACAATGCGGCCGTCAGGGCCGATGTCAATGCTGAGTGCCGCTGGGTGAGAACCCAGTCCTGGCATGGTGCGCATGTCGCCACAGATGGGATACACGAATCCTGCTCCAACCGATGCGCGCACTTCGCGCACCTTCAACACGTGTCCCGTTGGAGCGCCTTTCAATGTTGCGTCACCACTGATGGAGAGATGTGTCTTGGCAACGCAGATGGGTAACACGTCGAACCCATTTGCTGAATAGCGAGCTAGTTGTGCATTGGCCAGATCTGAATACTCAACCTTCGCTGCACCATAAATAGTGGTGGCAATGGTTTCAATTTTCTCTTTCAATGAGGCCGTGTCGGGATAGAGCAATTGAAACTGTGTGGGTTCCTCGCACGCTTCCACCACTGCGTGCGCCAATTCGACTGCTCCGGCACCACCGTCTGAAAAATGTGTGCATACCGCCACTCGTGCGCCCACGGATTCTGCAATTTCACGAATGACCTGATGTTCGCTCGCATGGTCCGTGGGGAATGCATTGATGGCCACCACGGGTGAAACACCATGCACCTTCACGTTCTCAATCTGCTTCACCAAATTTGCCGCACCCGCACGAACATCATCGCCATTTTCTTCCAGCATCTCTGGTGGTAATGGCTTTCCGGCCACCACTTTGTATCGCCCGGAGTGCGCCTTCAGCGCGCGAACGGTTGCCACCAACACTGCAGCGTCAGGTGTCATTCCGGAGACGCGACACTTGATGTTGAAGAATCTTTCAGCACCCATATCTGCGCCAAAACCGGCCTCAGTGATGAGATAGTCGCACAGATGAATGCCCAACTTGTCGGCAATCACCGAAGAGTTTCCGGTGGCAATGTTGCCGAAAGGCCCTGCATGGATGAGCGCCGGCGTGTTCTCCAACGTTTGCATGAGATTGGGCTTTATTGCATCACGCAGAATCACCGCCATTGCGCCAGCGCAACCAATTTGCTCAGCCGTCACCGCAACATCATCTTCGGTGTAGCCCACCACGATGCGACCAAGACGTAGTCGCAAATCTTCCATGGATGTGCACAACGCCAGAATGGCCATCACTTCGGATGCCGCTGTGATGTCGAAGCCTGACTCGCGTTCCACACCGTCTTGGTCTCCCCCGCGACCAATGATGATGTTGCGCAATGCGCGGTCATTCACGTCGAGTACTCGTCGCCAGGTGATCTTATTCAACGCCAGACCCAATGCGTTTCCTTGGTGCAGGTGATTATCGACCATCGCCGACAACAGGTTGTGCGCGGCCGTCACCGCATGAAAGTCGCCCGTGAGATGCAGATTGAGAATCTCCATGGGCACCACTTGGCTGTACCCACCACCGGCCGCACCACCTTTGATTCCAAATGTGGGACCCATGGAAGGCTGACGCAATGCGAGCAGACCGTTCTTGCCGATGTGTTTCATTGCCTGCGCAAGACCGACCGATGTGGTGGTCTTGCCTTCACCCAAAGGCGTGGGCGTGATCGCCGTGACCACCACATACTTGCCACGAGGTCGTGTTGAGTTGTGCTGAATGGCGGCGAGATCGATTTTCGCCACGTTGCGGCCGTATGGCTCGAGAAACTGATCATCCAGATGAAGCAGTTGTGAAATCTCGCTCAACGGCGCAAGGTGCGCCTGTTGTGCGATGTCAAGGTCGGTGGGAAATGACACGGATTACTTGGCGGTGAACAACGAGCGAATGACACTTTCAACGATTTGCGTCCACGCATCGCTGGAGATGGGACTCGCCGTGATGTCGTTCAGCACGTATCCGAGAGAGTAGGCCTGAATGAAAGTGCCCGCGGCACGAGGGTCAACCTGTTGCGAAATCCATCCGCGGTTCTGCAATTCATGAATGAGATCGGCGAATGCATCGGTGAGCCGCTGTTGTTCCACCGACAATGCCTGGGCAAACTTTTCTGAATGTCGTGCACCACCAATGATGGCCGCACGATCGAGGCGTACCTTTGCACGGGACTCGCCGGTTGCGTTGGACACCAACAGATGGATCTTCGAGAACATGTCATCCAATGAGGTGGACGACATGAGCAACGCAACGAGTTGCTCTGCGTCTTCATCCACCGACCGACCAAAGCGGGCCACTTGCGCCTGCTCGATGACATCTCCGAAATCAGTGAAGTGGTGGTACAGAGATCCTTTGGAGATCTTCGACTTCTCCAACAACACATCAACAGTGAAACCCTGAGGACCGAACTCGTCAATCAGCTGGACAGCAGTTTCTATCAACAGTTCTTTGGTGGGGTGAGACTTAGGCACGCCTATATCTAATCATTTGCACGCAGCTTCACCTGCGCCGAGGTGACAAGATGTACAGCATGGTTCACAACGAACGTCACGCTGCTCACCGCATAGGCCTCCTGCGCGCATTGGTGCTCGGCGCCAACGACGGCATTATCTCAACGGCATGTCTTGTGCTGGGTGTTGCAGCGGCGGATTCCACTCGCACTGCCATTCTCACCGCCGGTATGGCAGGTCTTGTTGCAGGCGCTGTTTCCATGGCGCTCGGTGAATATGTTTCCGTCTCTTCGCAAAGCGATTCTGAGCAAGCCGACATTGCAAAGGAGAAGTGGGAACTAGAGACCATGCCAGATCATGAACTCGACGAACTCACCGCCATCTATGTTGACAAGGGCTTGTCACCTTCGCTGGCTCGCGACGTAGCAACTGAACTCACCAACAAGGATGCACTCAAGGTGCACCTTGCAGAGGAACTCGGTATCACCGACACCTCCATGGCCAACCCGCTGCAAGCTGCCCTTGGCTCGGCACTGTCGTTCACCGTGGGTTCGGCCATTCCATTGGCAACTATCGCCATCGCGTCTGCCAATGCCCGCATTGGCACCACCATTGGCATCACCACCATTGCACTTGCGGGCCTCGGATGGGGCGGCGCTCGATTTGGTCGCGCAGCCACCGCCAAGCCAACAATCCGCGTGGTTATTGGCGGATTGGCCGCCATGGGCTTCACCATGTTGGTGGGCAAACTCTTCGGCGCAGCGGTCGCCTAGCCTCGCTTTGCGCTCACTGCCTATGGCAGGCGAGACTAAGCGCATGAGTGCAATCACTGACCCATCCGCAGCTCGCGTTGAGAAAGCTCTCGACGAGCTGCTCGCAAACTTCGACCCAAAGAAAGTGGACGACAAAACGTTCCGCGGTGCTCGCTTCGATGCGGGTCTCGCATGGGTTCACTTCCCCGAAGGTCATGGTGGACTCGGCTTGCGTCCCGAGTTCAACCGCATGATTGAAGAGCGTTGCCGCAAGGCCGGCGCCGCACCACAGCATCCTGCATCTTTCTTCATGGCACTTGCAGGCCCCACCATCGTCACGCACGGCAGTGACGAGGTGAAGAAGCGTTTCCTGCGCCCCATGTTCACTGGCGAGGAACTGTGGTGTCAGCTGTTCTCTGAACCCGGTGCTGGCTCAGACCTTGCAGGTTTGGGCACACGTGCCATTCGCGATGGAGACGAATGGATCATCAATGGTCAGAAAGTATGGAACACCATGGCGCACCTCGCCGACTGGGGCATGCTTGTCACCCGTACCGACCCAGAGGCACCCAAGCACAAGGGCATGACCTACTTCGCCATCGACATGCATTCACCCGGCGTTGAAGTGCGTCCATTGCGTCAGATCACCG
>JALQYL010000056.1 GCA_023254135.1 Ilumatobacteraceae bacterium
AAACAACTTACGGAACGCGGGTATCGCTATCAGTTCAGAGAATTGCCCCGATGGCTTTGACGAGTTCTCCATTAATTGTTGGGCCTAGCGACCCTTCCATTCAGGTGCACGCTTTTCAGCGAATGCGCGAGAACCTTCTTTGGAGTCTTCGCTGCTGAACACCACCGCTTGCAATTCTTGAAGAAGTGCAGGGTTTCCGTTGCCGATTTCATCGAGCATGAGTTGCTTCGTTGCCTGTACAGCCAATGGACCATTAGCGGTCACGCGTGCAGCCAATGCCAGCGCTGCGTTCTTCAGTTCTGCCGCAGGCACTACCTGGTTAATGAGACCAAGTGTTTCTGCGCGCTTTGCATCAATAGGGTCACCAGTGAGTCCCATTTCCATGGCAACAGCCAATGGAATACGTGCAGGCAAACGAACGCCGCCACCTGCTGCGAACAAGCCACGCTTCACTTCAGGAATACCAAAGCGTGCGGTGTCCACGGACACGATGAGGTCACACATCATCACCACTTCGAAACCACCGGCAAGCGCATGGCCGTTGACGGCCGCGATGAGTGGCTTCTTGCACTTACGCAGGGCGGCGAAACCCTTGCCAATCTCGGCGAGATCTTCACCGGCCACGAACGCCTTCAGGTCCATACCTGCGCAGAAGACCTTCTCGCCAGCACCAGTGATAACAATGGCGCGGACATCTGCGTTGTTCCCTGCTTCTTCCAAGGCATTCCACAAACCACCGCTGAGTGCGCCATTCAAGGCGTTGCCGGCCTCGGGACGGTTGAGGGTGACGATGAGAGTGTTGCCAACCAGCTCGGTGAGAATTTCCATGATGTCCTCCATGTAGGTGCATTGCGCAGTACATAGAAACTAGTGGCTGGGCACTTGCATGCCCGCAACAAACCACTAGCCGCGCACGCCCACCACAAAGCTGGCCACGGTTGACAAAGAGCCACCAATATTCAGCGTGGCAAACGTACGTGCGCCATCCACCTGTACATTGCCCGCCTTTCCCGTTACTTGCTTCGCGGCGTCGAACACCATGCGAGCGCCCGTTGCACCCACGGGATGCCCGCCACCAATCAGGCCACCACTGGGGTTCACCGGCAGTGCGCCACCGGCTTCAATGAGACCACTCTCCACGGCCTTCCACGATTCTCCCGGAGCCGTGATACCAAAGTGATCGATTGCCATGTATTCGGTGGCCGTAAAACAGTCGTGTGTTTCAATGCCGTCAAGCGACATCACATCGAGCACACCGGCTCTTTGGAATGCCTGCGAAATGGTGTTGCGAACATGCGGGAAGATGAGTTCATCGTTTTTACTGCGCTCCAGTTTGTCGAGAAACTTGATGCCCGCGTTCTGATGACCCCATCCGAGAATCTGGGCAACGTCGCTCTTCTTCTTTCCCGTGCGCTGCAAATACTTCTCCAAGAAACGATCGGAACACAACACCAATGAAACGGATCCGTCGGTGATTTGTCCACAATCCTGTCGACGCGTCCCTGGTTCTATCACCGGATTCGCAATGTCATCATCGGTGAAACTGAGTTCCGTGAACTTCCATTCGCGCGTTTGCGCCAACGGGTTGCGCTTCGCATTTCCGTAATTGATTTCGGAAATACGGTTCAGATATTGCCTGTCCAATCCGTACCGATAGTTGTACTCCTCTGCAAGCAGACCAAACACGGCTGGCCACATGAAGGTGCAATCAATGCCTTCGTGTCCTTGCCAAGAGGCAGCATTTTGGTTCTTCGATGATTGATCACCGGGAATCGCCTTCTGTTCTTCCACTCCCACAATGAGAGCGACGTCGTAACGGCCAGCTTCAAGCTCCGCCATAGCCGACAACACAGCAAGCGACGAAGATGCGCATGCACCTTCATGGCGCATGGCGGGCACGCCCCACAATTCGGGAATCACTTGCGCCGCCATGGACCCAAGGTGGCCCTGTTGACGCTGCAGTTCAGAGAATGCGTTGCCCACGTGAATGGTTTGTATCTCCGCTGCATCAACGCCTGCATCGGTCAGCGCACCTTCAATTGATTCGCGCATCATGTGCGAAATATCCAAACCTTCGCGCGCATACGCACGTGCAAAGTCTGTTTGATAGCCACCCAGAACAAAAACTGCAGTCATGAATTTCTCCTATGAAACGCGCTGCACCAGCGCGCCCAATACTTGTTGATGGAATCGCTCACCCATGCGCTGGTATCCCGCTGCATTTGGGTGCAAATCATCGGGCATATCACCTGCATCACTTTCGTTGAACAGTTGCAGACCATCGTGATAGCTGAGGTTCTTGTCGCCAGCAGCGATACGACTTTCCACTACATCTTTGATGATGGTACGCATCTGTGTGAGCGAGAGGCATCCGAACGATTCCGACGCTGTGCGATTCAGCGTGAAGTACTTGCCGTCTTTCCCCGGCAACGTGGGCCCTGGTTTCGTTTCAGCAGATGCGCAATAAATAGGTGAAATCACACAGATAGGTGTTTCGGCATGGCCATCGCGCACCGTGTCCAGAAATCCATGCAATGAGGGCGCGAAAGTGCGTTCTCTCATGGAATCTAGGTTGACCACATTGATACCCACCTTCATGGTGAAGATATCGAAGTCCATGTCTCGCACCGTGCGTGCCACGTACTGATCCAAGTGGCATTGTCCGGCAAATCCAAGACTGGTGAGCTCCGCCTTCGCCAATCGTGCAGCAACTGCTGGCCACGTGCCCGTTGGTTCTGTGGCTTCCATGCAGTGAGAAATGGAACTGCCGTAATGCACCCAATGCGGCAATGAATTTTCAGGAGAGCGAACAATGGTTGCGCCATCGGACACCGCGATACCGCTTACTTCTACTCGCGCGTTCTGAGGTAACCACACTTCAATGGTCTTTGAGTGCGTTCCCAATCCGGTGAATGAGACAACGGTTGTGGCACCTTCTACGAATTCCACCTTCGTCGGATCAAAACGGTCCAGATGAAACACGTGCGGCGTCACCACGGGTTGTGATTCGCCAATCACTCCATCCATCACAATGGTGAATTGAGTGCTTCGGGGCATTGAACCTTGATAGACGATCGTGGTGACTTCGGCACTCACGGAAACTGCGTCGGCATCGGTGTCAAAACGAAGTCGTACGCCCGAGGGCATGCCAACCATCATGTCCATCGCTGGAGTATTGAATTGACTCTTCGTCCATGCGGGAAGGCGGCGTGGGGAAACTCCACGCTTTCCATTTTCAAGGTCGAGCGCTCCGACAAACTGAAGCTCCGGCGCATCTAACGAAATGGATTTCATACACCGCCACCCTATTAGGCGTCTTCGTCGTGCATCTCCTCGGGCAACACCACGTTGCGAGCTCTGTCATAACGGTCCAGCCCATGCACCATGAGATGACCCATGTATGACGAAACCGCGCACACGGGCAGCAGGCCCAGATGACCCGACATTTCCGCAATCACCACCGCTCCCAGCCATGGGGCATGCAACCCCACCGCGACACCGATGGTCATGGAAATCACCATGACTTCTTGATGCGAGCCCGCCACATGCAGTCCTGTTTTTTCCAAGATCATGTAAGCAGCAAGTCCCCAACCAGCCGTGACGGCAAGAGTGGGAGCAAACACACCGCCTGGTGCCTTGGCATTCACTGTGGCGGAGACGGCCACCATCTTTGCAATCGCCAAAGCCAACGCGATGGCAATGGTGACGCCCCCAGGTGTCGCCACCAACCTGATTGCCTCCATGCCGTTTGCCGCTGTCTCTGGGAACCATGAAACAAGAAGTGCCGACACCGCGATGGAAACTCCGAGCGTGAGAGTTGGCTTCTTCTGCAATAGCTCGATCTTTGGCAGTTTTTCCCTCAAGCGAAGAAATGATCGTGCGCCGATGAATGCTGGAAGCGAAACAATTGCTCCCGCCACCAATGTGCCGCCGATGGTCCAAGCGCCCGTCATCGTGTAGAAGATTGGCTTGCCTTCCAGAAATTTCACTGTAAGAAAATTGGAAAATGCAGAACCGATGGCGGCGTACAACATCGCCCGCCGGTGTCCGAATATCTTGAGATGCTCCCCCACATACAACACCGCACCAAACGGGGCGTGATACGCGGCGGCAAATGCCGCAGCAATTCCGCCTGCTGCAATTGCGGGGCCGAAACCCCACATGCGTCTACCCACGAACGAACCCAGTGCACCGCTCGTTTCAAGAATTGCCGACTCGCGACCAATTGATGTTCCAGCTGCGCACACAATGGCGGTCGCAGAGGATCGAATCAGTGTTCCCTCCAATGAAGAACCAGGGCCCTCGCCACGTGCGGCATCACCAATCACTTCAAGGCCCAATTGCCCGGGTCGCCATTTCTGCGCAAACTTGTTCAGTGCACGCGCCACCAAGATTGCGATTGCAATGTAAACAACGACCGTGATGGTGTGTGTACGTGCTATTCCGTCGATCGCATTCTCACCCCGATACAGGTGTTCAATGGAGCCAAGAATGAAGCTGCGCAGAAGTTCAGCGAATTTTGCCGACACTGCCGCCACAAAAAGTACGGCGAGAACACCGACAATTTCACGGGCAATGCGACGCATGAAAACTTCTAGTGCGCAGGCGCACCCATTCCTTCAGAGACTTCAGAGGAAACGAACTTGGGACGGAAGAACAACACAAACGTGATGGCTGCTGCATAGATACAGCCGGATGCAACCACCAACGGCTGACTCGATGTGATGCCAGTGGTGATGTAACCCAGCAGAATTGATGCTGGTACCTGAGCAAGGCTGGAAACACTGGAGAAGATACCCATGGCTTGTCCTTGACGACCTGGCTCTGCTGATCGGCTGACCAAGCTGGTGGTGTTGGCCATGGTGAGCCCATTGAACAATGTGAAAAACGGAATCACCAAGTACAGATACAACTGGTGCGTGGTGGGCACCATGAAGTACGCCAACAACATGGTGGCGTTTCCGAACATGCTGAATCGAAGCACTTTGAAGTCCACCAGCCTCTTCGCTACACGGCCAACTACCACTGCCTGGGCAAATGCAATGAACAATCCAACGATTGCAAAGTAGTCACCCGTCTTTGATGCATTGAAGTGGAAGTTGTTACGCAAGTACACACCAAAGAAGGTGGTGAAGAACGTGAATCCACCCGTGAACATGAAGTTCACGATGAGCACGGTACGCAAACGTTCGGAAGAGAAACCTTCCATCACGTTCGTGAATGCTTGTGCTGCGTGCAAACGACCGGCATGCACCTTTTCCTTCAACGTCTCAGGGAACGTCGTGAGAACTGCGACGCAGTTCAACATGGCAAGAATGGCAGCAAACCAGAACGGCGTTGTTGCGCCAAACCAACCGGGCGTGTGGAACAAGTGATAGAAGCTCACGTTCGGCTCGCTGAGTTTGCCGCCCAAGTACGGTCCGATCACAAAGCCCAAACCAAATGCGGCACCCACCAATCCGAAGTTCTTGGCACGGTTTTCATTGGTACTCACATCGCCCACTGCAGCCTGTGCAACGGCGAAGTTGCCACCCGTTAATCCGTCGATGGCACGACCCACAAACAACAGTGGAATGTTGGCTGTACTAATGCCGATGGCGAACACTGCATACCCGATGGCGGTACCAAAGATGGACAGGGCAAGCACCGGACGACGACCATGACGGTCGGACAATTGTCCGAGAATGGGTGACGCAATAAATGTGCAGAACGGATAAATGGCTTGCAGCCAGCCCAGCATGATCATCCCTTGTGTGAATGACCAATTGTCCGGCGTGACGCGAAATGGAGATCCGGGGCTAATCAACAATGGAAATACGGGAATAAGGATGCCAAAGCCCACCATGTCAATGAAGATTGTGGTGAAAATGGCGAGAAGGGGGTTTTTACGCACTGGGCAAGTCTAAGAGGTGCACACTGCAACCGATTGACTTCCACCACTCGCAGATATTCTCAACTCATGGCAGAAAAGCGAATTTCTCTCGGACCGCAAGAGTTCGTCAACGCCGCAATGGAATTGGTGGATCAGAACGGAATCGCCGCACTGTCTATGCGCGCCTTGGGTACCCATATGGGCGTCGACGCCACAGCTATCTACCGACACTTTCCCAACAAAGACTCGCTGGTTGTCGCCCTCATTGACACCATGCTTGGCGAAGCAGTAGCTGTACCTGTTTCTGAAGCAGCCACACCACGTGAAAAGTGCGTGGCTCTCATCGTTGCCATTCGTGATTCATTCCGTCGCCATCCTGACGTTGGTATTTCACTGGTCCACAGCGAGGGCGTGTCCTCGAATGGTCTCGAGATAAGCCGACGTGCGCTTCAATACCTGCGCGAAATGGGCCTGGAAGGCCGAGAACTTGTGCGCCAGTATCAGGCAATCGAGGGCTACGTGATGGGCAGTTGTGTCATGGACTTCAGTGGCTCGCCACATAACTTCGATATTCGTCGATCGCGCTATCGCTTGCTGGATGCTGCCGAACTTGACGAAGTGGCTCGCGATATCAATGTGGTGCGTGACATGGCCGAAGAGGGGTTCATGGTCGTCCTCAATGCCATTCTCGACCAGTGCGAATTACTGGCCAAGAAGTAGCCAAAGAAGAATCACACTTTCTTCACCACTGAAGACTTGAGGTACATGGCTCCGAAGCCATCCACCTTGCAATCAATGTCGTGGTCGCCGTTGTCCCGCACCAAGCGAATATTTCGCACCTTGGTGCCAACCTTGATGGACGTGGGCCGACCTTTCACCTTCAGATCTTTCACCACGGAGACGGTGTCGCCGTCTTGCAACACATTGCCTGCAGAATCGCGAATGACTGAAAGCTCGTCGGCAGTATCCGATACTTCATTTGGATTCCATTCGTGTGCGCACTCCGGACATACGAGGAGATCGTTCATCTCGTAGCTATAGATGCACGAACACTGAGGACACGGTGGAAGATTGCTCACACAACAACGCTAATGCGCGTTGGTACCCACCAGAATGACCTACTTCACTTGGTTGACGGTGAGAATGATGGAAGGAATAGCTGGCCTATCAGGCAGAGTCTGCGCGGGTATGTACACCAGTGCTGAGAATTCGCTTTCTGCGGACCACATCAATTGATACGTGTCGCATGTGGTGGTGCACGTAACGGGTACGAAGAAGTTCCACGCTGCTACGTATCGCTGAGCATTCGACTGCATTGTGAAGTCGGTGTTCGTGTCGGGAACATTGGTGCCGTTCTTTGCCAACCAGATGCTGATATTTGAACTTGCTCCACCTTGGCTTCGCGTGATCTGTGCGGAGAACGCAATGTTGTACACACCTGCATGAGTGAAAGTGATCTGGTTGCCTGCGGTCATGGAGATTCCGGTGTTGTTCGCCGTATCTGCTTGTCCAAACTGCATGGGATACGCGGTGTTGGGCAAGTACCCACCCGCTCCGTCATCACCTTGTTGCGTGAGATCCCAAAATGATGCTGAATCACCAAAGCCACTGGTAACACCAGGAATTCCTTGAATGCCCTGAATACCTTGAGGGCCTTGTGGACCAGTCGCACCCGTTGCGCCATTGACGCCATTCACTCCATTGGTTCCGTTAATGCCATTGGTTCCGTTAATGCCATTGGTTCCCGCAATTCCTTGTGGGCCCTGTGGACCTTGTGGACCAATTGCTCCGGTGAGACCTTGTGCACCTGCGACACCTTTGTCTCCCTTTGCGCCCTTCAACCAATTCAGATAGTCGGATTTAGAACCTGAATGGCCCAGCGCTATCCACTCTTGATACGCAGTGGTGCACTTGCCTGCAGCACCAGTTGCTCCGGTGGCACCAGGGGCACCGGTGCTTCCTGGTGCGCCCGTGCTTCCTGGTGCGCCAGTTTCTCCGGTCTTTCCCGGTGCGCCTGTGACAGTCGTGATGTTCGATGCACACTTGTCGGCGCTCCACAACCATTCAGAACCATCGGATGAACAACTTCGAAGGAGAAGTGCGACGAGAGCAATCGTGATTGCTCCCGCAATCGCGGTGTTCATTCGCTTGTGTTTGTGATTTATCGGTTGTTCCGGAACTGCCGTTGGTGCAGATACTTCACTCATGCACTGCACGGTAAGTACATGCACTCATTTCACCTATGAATGAAAATCTCTCGCTTGTACGAATTCGTACTTTCTCTAATCTCGATTCAAGATTCCGGCAAGACCACCGACGACTCCACCGATTCCCGCGTTCGCTCCGCTATTCGAAGTACCGACTGCAGCCTGAATCCATCCCAGCAATTCTGTTGGGTTACGTGTCTGTACCCACACACGTCCAGCACCAGTGAACTCAAAAGCGAGTCCCTCGCCGCTTTTGAAACTCTGCACCAAACCACCTGCTGCTTTTCGAATGTTCATGGTGACGCTGGAGTCGTATGCCACCATATGCCCCGTATCAACAACGATGGACTCCCCTGCAGCAAGGTCGATTTGTTCAAGTGCTCCGTAACACCCAATGACAACGGGGCCATTTCCTTCTGCACGAACAATGAATCCGCCTTCTGATCCGAAGAGGTTTTTGAATCCACCCCACTGAGCGTCAATGGTGACTTTTTCGTGGTTCGCAAGCCAAGAGCCTCGCGAAATGAAGAGCGGAGATGATGAATCAATGCTGATGACTGAAATATCACCAGGCAATCGTGCAGCCACATCGACAAATCCACCTTGCGCTGAAGCGGTATAGGTTGAAACGAAGAACGATTCGCCACCCAAAGCGGCGCGCTTCAGACTCTTCAGCACACCGCCTTGTGCATTTGAAGCCAGCACAACACCACTTGACATGCTCATCATGGCGCCACTCTCAGCACGCACGGATTCATTGGGATCAAGTGTGATTCGAGCTACCGCGTATGCGGGTCCTTGTCGAGTCTGAATATTCACTGGGCCTCCTCAGGAAAATTGATTACCACAGTTTGTCTGTTGGGCTTCAAAGACTCAGCCCACACCGAAAGAGCGAATCGCCCGTACGTCATAGTCAATGTAATTGGTCTTGTACCAAGATGGATTGCCACCATCAAGGTAACTCTGTGCCTCGGCATAGATATTGCTGTTCTGTGAAGAACTCCAGAAGTTTCGCGATGACGGCATTCCCACGAGCGTTTTGTTGGGATACATCTCGTGAAGTTCCAGGATTGACGGCAGATACCAGTCTGATGTCCCATTCGGAGACACGTACGTATCAGCTGCCGCAGCAGCACTTCCGGTCGTGCACGCAGACGCGGCCAAAATTGCGGCCGTGTTTGCGGCTCCCGTTCCGATGTTTCGACTAAAAGTGCCAGGAAGAAGACTGGTGTTGCTGTTGCACCACCTGATTGCGGTTGCCGCATTGGTTGGCGCAACCTCCAAATATTTCCAACCAAATCCGGCACCTTGCGCTGCTACATAGAACACCTTGCCACCGCCCGGCCCAGTATCACCAACTACACAAACTCCACCTGTGGCACAAGTGGTTGGAACTGTTGTTGTTGTGGTTGTGGTTGTGGTTGTCGTCGTAGTCGTCGTGGTCGTCGTGGTCGTCGTGGTCGTCGTAGTCGTCGTAGTCGTCGTCTGCGGTACGAGTGTGGTGGTCGTCGTCGTTGAAGTTCTGGTCGCGACGGGCAGAGTG
>JALQYL010000057.1 GCA_023254135.1 Ilumatobacteraceae bacterium
ATCCTTGATCTGTGGAAGTGCTGACTTCCAGCCATCAACGTCGACGGAGAGGATGGTTTCAAGATCGCTCATGTTCACGTCGAGACCGTTGATGTCAATGTCGGAAGGTGCAGGCAAGTAACCGATGTCGGTCTTGTGTGCGTTTGCCTTGCCGTCCACGCGGTCGAAGATCCACTTGAGCACGCGGCTGTTCTCGCCGTAGCCGGGCCACATGAAGCGACCATCTTCGTCACGACGGAACCAGTTCACGAAGAAGATCTTTGGAAGGTTTTCGCTCTTGGTTGCTGCGCCCACCTTCAGCCAGTGACCGAAGTAATCGGCCATGTTGTAGCCGCAGAAGGGGAGCATGGCCATGGGGTCGAAACGAAGGTTGCCCACTGCGCCAGCCTGAGCTGCCGTTGTTTCAGAAGCCATGATGGAGCCAAGGAACACGCCGTGATCCCAGTCGAATGCTTCGGTCACCAAAGGCACGGTGGTGCGACGGCGACCGCCGAAGAGGATTGCCGAAATGGGCACGCCTGCGGGGTCTTCCCACTCTGGTGCAATGCATGGGCACTGCGACGCAGGTGCGGTGAAGCGAGCGTTGGCATGTGCAGCAACTTCGGTGGACTCTGGAGTCCAAGGGTTGCCCTTCCAGTCGGTGGCACGTGCTGGTGGAGTGTCGCTCATACCTTCCCACCACACGTCACCATCAGAGGTGAGCGCGGTGTTGGTGAACAAGGAGTTGCCCCACAGTGTTTCCATTGCGTTGGCGTTGGTGTCGTAACCAGTGCCGGGTGCAACGCCGAAGAAACCGGCTTCGGGGTTGATGGCGTACAAGCGTCCGTCTTCACCGAACTTCATCCAGCAAATGTCGTCACCGATCGTCTCGGCCTTCCAGCCTGGAATGGTGGGAACGAGCATGGCGAGGTTTGTCTTGCCGCATGCCGATGGGAATGCAGCAGCGATGTACTTCGACTCGCCTGCAGGGTTGGTGAGCTTCAAGATGAGCATGTGCTCTGCAAGCCAGCCTGCATCGCGCGCCATGACGGAGGCGATACGAAGTGCGAAGCACTTCTTGCCCAACAACGCATTGCCGCCGTAGCCCGAACCGTACGAAAGAATTTCGCGGGTCTCGGGGAAGTGCACGATGTACTTGTTGTCGGGGTTGCATGGCCATGAAGAATCCTTCTGGCCAGGAGCAAGGGGAGCGCCCACGGAGTGAACACAAGGCACCCAGTCGTTGTTTCCCAACACGTCGAGTGCGCCTTGGCCCATGCGGGTCATGATGCGCATGCTGACTGCAACGTATGCGCTATCGGTGAGTTGTACGCCAATGTGGGCGATGGGCGAACCAAGAGGTCCCATGGAGAAAGGAACCACGTACATGGTGCGACCCTTCATGGCGCCCTTGTACAGCGAGTTCATCTCTGCGCGCATTGCTGATGGTTCGCGTCAGTTGTTGTTGGGGCCAGCGTCGGCTTCGTTTGCTGAGCAAATGAATGTGCGATCTTCCACGCGTGCAACGTCGCCCGGATCGGAGTGTGCCCAGTAACTGTTCGGACGCTTCGCTTCGTCGAGCTTTGTGAAGGTGCCTGCATCGACGAGTGACTGACACAAGGTCTCGTATTCGTCGGCGGATCCGTCACACCAGTAGATGGATTCGGGCTGAAGAATTTCTGCCCAATCGTTCACCCATTGTTGGAGACGAGTGTTGCCAGTGGTTGCAGCCATCTGTTGACCTCTTGTTCAGGTGGTGTTTAAAAAACGTGCGCCAACGGCGCACACCAAAACATTAGGGCTAAATGCCTGGAGTACCCATATCCGACTCAGAACCAAGGCTGAGACAAGTGGCACGACCCGATTCGTCGAGTGTGAAAACAACGCGCTGGCCCTGGCGGAGCATTCGGAAGATGGAGCCCTCAAGCGCATTGGGCGCAAGGGTGTATTCGGCGAGATTGGTGTCGGAAACGACGACGCCGTCACCTGAAGTGGGGTCGTAAGCCTTGATAACGCCTTGCATGGCGAGGAGCCTTAGCGGCTGACCTTGGTGACTTTGCCCGACTTGATGCATGCGGTGCATGCATAGACGCGGCGAGGTGCACCCTTAACAATGGCGCGTACGCGCTGAATGTTTGGGCTCCAGCGGCGCTTGGTACGGACGTGTGAGTGTGACACTGACATGCCCCAAGATGGGCCCTTGCCACAAACTTCGCAAACTGCAGCCATGTTGAGATCCTCTTCGTGATGCGGAACCCTGTGGCTCCGAACAGCAGAGATAAAAACTACCAGCGAGACCAAAGCGACCCCAACCGCCAGAGGAAAGTAACCTCTAGCCCGTGGCAGCGTTGGAGCGATTAGGGGCTGAAGACCTACGGCGGACCGTGGTGACCTTCCGGGATGCCATGAAAGCCCATGCCCCAGGCATCAACCGTCTCAACGTGTACCCCGTGCCCGATGGCGATACGGGCACCAATATGGCCCGCACGCTCGATGCCGTAGTGGCCGAGCTTGACGGTGCCGACCATGCCATGGCTCCCACGTGCCAGGCCATCAGCCATGGGTCCCTCATGGGAGCCCGAGGCAACAGCGGTGTCATTCTCAGCCAAATCCTGCGCGGACTCGCCGGCACCATCAGTGAGGTCAAGGATGGGTCGGTTACTGCGAGCCAGATGGCCGAGGCCCTCAAGAAAGCTTCGGCCGCCGCGTACGAAGCCGTGTTGAAGCCCATCGAAGGCACCATTCTTACTGTGGTGCGTGAAGCAGCCGATGGGGCAGCCGCAGCTGTTGCCGGTGGAGCCACGTTGTCAGCCACATTGCAAGCTGCTCGTGTTGCAGGTCGCGATGCGTTGTCACGCACACCCGACATGTTGCCCGTGTTGAAAGATGCCGGCGTCGTCGATGCTGGTGGTGCTGGTTTTCTTCTTCTGCTCGACTCCGCCATTCATGTGGTGGATGGCGAGCCCATGCCAGAACCCGATGAATCCGCCGGTCCTTCGGTGGAGCAATTGGAAGCCGTGGCGAAACGTCACCACGAAGATGGCACCGTTGATGTGAGCGAACTTCGTTATGAAGTGATGTTCCTGCTCGACCTTGATGATGTGCATGCATCGGAGTTCAAGCAAGCGTGGGGATCCATTGGTGACTCCATTGTTGTGGTGGGTGGCGATGGTTTGTACAACTGCCACATCCACACCAACGACATCGGAGCAGCCATTGAGGCGCCGTTGCTGCTGGGTGGTCGCCCGAAGCAAATTCGCGTCACCGACTTGTTCGAAGAAGTGAGCGAAGAGCACGCCGCGCGTGAGGCCGAACTGGGCGCACCAATAACGTCGCGTACCACCACTTCGTCGTTGCCGCCTGTTACGTGTGCAGTGGTTGCGGTTGCCAGTGGCGATGGTCTTGCCGAGTTGTTCGGACAATTGGGTGTGCATGGCGTCATCTCTGGTGGACAAACGTTGAATCCATCCACCGCTGAGTTGTTGGCGGCAGTCGAACGCATGAACGCACGCCAAGTGGTCATTCTGCCGAACAATAAGAACATCATTCCGGTGGCCAAGCAGATTGATGCGCTCACCACCAAAGACGTACGCGTGGTTCCCACGTGCTCCATGCCCGAGGCACTGGCCGCTTTGGTGTCATACGACCCTGAAGCATCGGCCGAATCAAATGCGCGAGAAATGACTTCTGCAGCAGAGAGCATGGCAACAGGCGAAATCACACAAGCGGTGCGTGATACCAATAGCGATGCGGGTCAGGTCACCGAAGGCGACTGGATTGGCATTGTGCGTGGAGACGGAATTGTCTCCATTGCGGGCACATTGGTTTCCTCGGCAACACAATTGCTCGATCACCTCATTGATGATTCTCGCGAGCTGCTCACCATTGTCACGGGTGAGGACGCCACCACGGCGAACACAGACCAAATTTCGGCGTGGGTGTCGGAGAACCACCCCGACGTTGCCATTGAAGTACACGCGGGCGGTCAGCCCTTGTACCCGTATCTCTTTGGCGTTGAATAATCCGCCACTCACTCTGCGCGACCTGGACGATCTAGGTCTCGAGCGCATCAAAGGCATTGGCGAGAAATCGAAGAAGGCGCTGGAGTCGTTTGGCATTCGCAGTGTGCTCGATTTGTTGGAAACGTATCCGCGCCGATACATCGATCGTTCCAACATGGCCACGTTGTCGAACATGGAACTGGGTGTCGACACATTGGTGATGGTGCACGTGATTCAGTCGCGTTCTATTCGCACCAAGAACGGTCGCGTCATGGTCACGGTCACCGTGGGTGATGACACCGGAAAGATGTCGCTCACGTTCTTCAATCAGGCGTGGCGCGAGAAGCAGTTGCAGCCGGGCATGGAAGTGGCGGTGTTCGGAAAGCCCGAGATGTATCGCGGCTATCTACAAATGACCAACCCCATTGTCGACCGCGTGGGCAATCAAACAGGCCGTATCGTGCCCGTGTATCCGCAAAGTGCGAAAGACAACATTTCGTCGTGGGATCTGGCGAAGTGGATTGAAGACGCATTGGGCAAGTGCGCACCACGCGGCATTGCCGACACCGTGCCCGCAGATGTGATTGCCAAGCGGGATTTGATTTCTCGTGGTGATGCAATGAAGTTCATTCACATGCCAGAGTCAACGGAACAACATGTGCAGGCGCGACGACGTCTGGCGTTCGACGAAGTGTTGCGTGTGCAACTCATGTTGGTGGGGCGCAAGAAGCAGTGGGAGATGGAATCTGCCGGATTTGAGCACGCGGTTGACGGAGCGCATTTCGATCAGTTCTTCTCGTCGTTGCCGTTTCCGCTCACTGGTGCGCAGAAGCGTGTGATTGCAGAGATCTACAAAGACCTGTCGTCGCCCCGGCCCATGCACCGATTACTGCAGGGCGATGTGGGTGCGGGTAAGACACTGGTGGCGGTGGCCACCATGTTGGCCGCAGTGATATCTGGTCATCAGGCCGCACTTATGGCACCGACGGAAGTATTGGCCGACCAGCACGCCATTGGAATTCGTTCGCTGTTGGCAGATCTGAAGGTGCGGTTCGATGACACCACATTGTTCGGTGATTCGGGCCTGCGCATCGAGTTGCTCACGAACAAGGTGAAAGGCCAACAGCGCAAAGACATTCTCGCCGGCATCGCCGACGGTTCTGTCGATATTGCAATAGGTACCCATGCACTCATTCAGGACAAGGTGAATTTCAAGAGTCTCAGTGTTGTGGTGGTGGACGAACAGCATCGCTTCGGCGTGCAGCAACGGTCGCGTTTGCGAGACAAGGCGCAAGAGTCCGAACAAGGGCTCATGCCCGACGTGTTGGTGATGACTGCAACTCCCATTCCGCGTACCGCTGCGATGACCGTGTACGGCGACCTTGATGTGAGTGTGCTCGATGAATTGCCTCCGGGTCGAACACCCATCGTTACCTCGTGGGTGAACAACGAGGACGATGCGGAGAACATGTGGTCGGCCATTCGTTCGCGACTCAACGAAGGTCAGCAGGCGTACGTGGTGTGCCCACTCATTGAAGAGAGTGAGAAGTTGGAAGTTGCCTCTGCGCAGGAAACGTTCGACAAATTGATGTACGACGATCTCAAGGGGTACTCCGTTGGCTTGCTGCATGGTCGCATGACTTCGGCAGAAAAAGAAGATGTCATGTCATCGTTTCGTGCTGGCAAAACACAAGTGTTGGTCGCCACCACGGTGATCGAGGTGGGTGTCGATGTTCCGAATTCCACCAGCATGGTCATTCTCGACGCGGGCAGATTCGGTATCGCGCAGTTGCACCAGTTGCGTGGG
This sequence comes from Ilumatobacteraceae bacterium, assembly GCA_023254135.1. GTDB lineage: Bacteria > Actinomycetota > Acidimicrobiia > Acidimicrobiales > Ilumatobacteraceae > UBA2093. The sequence continues at coordinate 5,788 of JALQYL010000057.1, forward strand.
CGCGTGGGTCGCGGTGCGTTGTCCAGTTATTGCTACTTGGTCACGCAATCAGATGATCCATCGCCGCGAGTGGAAGCGTTGGTGGCGTCCACCGACGGATTCGTGCTGGCCGAGGAAGATCTGAAGCTGCGCGGCGAAGGAACCATCATGGGCACCTTCCAAAAAGGTCAAAGCGACCTCACTCTCGCGTCCTTGCAGCGAGACCTTGACCTCATCCAATGGGCGCGTGAAGATGCCGTGCTCATCATTGATGCAGATCCCACGTTGGAACATCATTCGCAGTTGCGCGACGAACTCGAATTGTCGTTCAATCAGCAAGACGAAGAGTTTCTGTTCAAGTCGTAAGCCGCAAGTAGTAACTTGAAGATGCACGAAGGGGGTGCATCATGCAGTTGTCGGGCAAGCACGTAGTTGTCACGGGCGGTTCACGCGGAATTGGTGAGGCACTAGCCAAGGAGTTCGCATCTCGCGGATGCATCGTTACCGTTGTTGCTCGAAGCGCCAATGCGCTGCAACAAGTTGCGCACCAAATTGGTGGCAATGCAGTGGTAGCGGATCTCACCGATGATCTGGTGGTGGACGGCCTCATCGAGCACATCGAAGAACGTCATGGACCCATTGACATTCTCGTGAACAATGCCGGGTTGGAAACATCCGCTGCATTTGCCGTGGAAGACCCACGTGCCATTCGTGCCGTCAGTCGCGTGAACTTCGAAGTGCCGTTGCTTCTCACGCGTCATGCGTTGGCTGGAATGTTGCAGCGCAACAGTGGTCACATTGTGTTCGTGTCGTCGTTGGCCGGCACCGCTGGGTTCCCTGGCATGTCAACGTATGGTGGCACCAAGGCCGGCATTCTCAATTTCGTGGCTGGCATCACGCGTGAATTGAAAACGGCGAACGTGAACACCACCATTCTCTCGCCAGGTCCGGTTGATACCGGTATGTGGGACGCCATCGAATCGAAAACCAATTCAACGAATGCGGTGGTGCGTCGTTTTCAAATGTTGCACCTCATTCCTACGGCGAATCCGCAGCAACTTGCCAAGCGCACCGTGAATGCGGTGGAACGCAACAAGCCATTCGTGCGCGATCCCAAGCGTCTCAGCATCAACTTCTGGTTGAATCATTTGCCCACGCGCATTTCGAACCTGGCCGCACTTGGCATCAAGTTCGACCCGTTGGGCTGATCAGAACTCTTCAGGCGAATCGTCGTCATCTTCGGTGATGATGAGATCCCATCGGTCACGACAATCCCTGCATCGGTACGTGGCAATGTCACCCTCGTACCATTTGCCATCTTCGCGGGGCAGGGAGATGAGGTGGCATGGTCCGCCGCAATCAACACACACAATGGACTCTCGCGGACTAATCATCGCCGTAGTCTGCCTGATGTGAGAGTTGTTGCTGGTGACCTTCGTGGTCGTCGAATTGAAGCCCCCGTCAGTGATGCCACCCGACCCACCACCGACAAGGTGCGTGAGGCAGTGTTCAACGCGCTCGGAAGCCTTGGTGTCGTTGAGGGTGCCCGCATCGTCGACCTTTTTGCCGGCACGGGTGCCATGGGCATCGAAGCGTTGTCGCGAGGCGCCGATCACTGTGTGTTCGTGGAGAAAGATCGAGCCGCCCTGCAGGTTCTGCGCACCAACATCAAGAACCTCAACCTTGAATCCCGCACATCGGTGATTTCCGGCGATGCGGTGCTGGTGGCTGGTCAACAACGCGATGTGGATGTTCTCATTGCCGACCCGCCCTATGGCTACAACGAATGGTCCACATTGTTGGAGAACGTGGAAGCTGGCCTGGTGGTGCTGGAATCCGACCGTCCGGTGGGCGATATTGATGGTTGGGACACCATTCGCGAGAAGAAGTACGGGCGCACGTTCGTGGCATTTCTCGAAAGAGCAGATGGCTCAGGCGATACGGTGGAGGGCGAATGAGCACCGTGTTGTACCCCGGCAGTTTCGACCCGTTCCATCTGGGTCATCTTGATGTTGTTGCCCAAGCCGCCGAATTGTTCGGCAATGTGGTGGTGGCTGTCATGCACAATCCCGACAAACCTTCGGGCGCGTTTCCCACCGCCGAGCGAGTCAAGGTGGCACAAGATGCATGTGCGCATATACAAGGTGTCACCGTGGAGGCGTTCCCTGGTCTGGCCGTCGATGCCGCAAGAAAAGTGGGGGCCTTGTGCATTGTGAAGGGTTTGCGCACGCCCGCAGATTTCGAGGTGGAACAGCAAATGGCGCACACCAATTTTGCGGTCGCAGCAGTGCGCACGGTGTACGTGCCGTCTGACCCCGCACTTTCTTTCATTAGCAGCCGTTACATTCGCGACATCGCGGCGAACGGTGGGGACATCTCATCCATGGTGTCTCCAGCCACGCTTGCCAGCATTGTTGCTGCATTCTCACCACGGAGTTAACACATGCCATACGACGACGAATACGACGACGATCTCATTGACGACACCTACCCGCAGCCTGCGCCCGTGCAGGCCCGTTTGGGCGAGAGCGAAATGATTCTGCGTCGCACCATCGACATCATCGCCACCGCGCCCAGCATTCCGCTCAGCAGTACACCTCGCATCGATCGTGACGAAGTGATTGAACTATTGGAAGACGCGGTGGTGCGTATTCCCGAGGAGATTCGTCAAGCACGCTGGATGTTGAAGGAACGACAGGAATTCCTGGAAAAAACAAAGCGTGAAGCCGACGAAATCCTGGGTGCTGCACGTCAGCAAGCAGAGCGCATGGTGCAGCGCACCGAGGTGGTGCGCGCTGCCGAAGCGCGCGCACGCAATGTCATCGATGCAGCCGAAGAGGAATCACGTCGTCTGAAGAACGAAACCGAGGACTTCCTTGATCAGCGATTGGGCAGTTTCGAAATTCTTCTCGGACGATTGGCAAAAACCGTGGCCACTGGTCGCGAGCGTTTGTCCATTGGTTCACAGCCCCCACCACCAGCCGAGGCCGAAGAACCCATCGAGCAGCAACACGCATCCGGTTTCTTCGACCAGGATTTCGAATAGCCAAGGTTCACGTAGGTACGCATCGTGGGATTGCCACTGATAGTCAATGTCGTTGAGCTGCTGCGGTGGCCCGGCACCACCAAAGACATCCTTGCCACCGTTGAGGTGAGCGACTTTGAATTTGAGGATGCGCGCGTTGCCGACGTTCCCATCAGCATCAATCTGCATCTCGAGTCACTCTCCAATGGCGTGGCGGTGTCAGGTGCCGCCACAGCGCATTGGCAGGGGGAGTGCCGCCGATGTCTTGCTCCGCTCACGCAAATGATGATCGTGGACCTGTCCGAGTTGTACCAGGCCGTCCCCGAGGACCCCGATGCCTACGAGATCGTGAACGACCAAATCAATCTGTTACCCATGGTGCGCGAAAATGTGCTGGTGGCCATTCCGCTCGGGCCGTTGTGTCGTGAGGATTGTCCTGGGTTTTGTCCCCAATGTGGTGCTGACCTTTCCGAGGGTGCCTGTGGCTGCGATACCTCTATAAAGGACCCCCGATGGTCGGCTCTTGAGGGTCTGAAGGGCAACCTTCCCGATTAGGTCCGCCTGGTGCATCCCAGGCCCCGCAAGGGGAAATGAGGTGCACGGTGAGTTTTTGCACTATTCGGGCT
>JALQYL010000058.1 GCA_023254135.1 Ilumatobacteraceae bacterium
CTATCTTACAAGTGTGTGTGCGAGGGAACCACTTACAAGGGGCGGGTAGCTACTGCAAAATGGCCAAATGGCGCTCGAGGCGGTCAAAAACGCTGGTGAATCCGGCCACGGCTTCGGGACCGGCATATTCGAGCGGAACATTCTCTTGGTGCATGGTGACCGTGGTGCGCCCGTCGGGCTGTTCGACGAAAGAGAGCGTGCCCGTGATGTTGACGCGTGGCTCTCTGAAAGTGAACGAAGCGGGTGGGTCGAGCGACACGAAGAATCCTTCGCCGGGCAGCACCTCGTCGTTGTGGTCGAACACCATGTCACACTGAAAGCGACCGCCGGGCTGGGGCTCGATGATGACGCTCTCGATCGGAATGTGCAGACCCTCGGGGCACCAGAACTGAATGAGCTGTTGTGGGTCCATGTATGCGGCGTACACCACCTCGCGAGGAGCACCCACGGTGCGTGAAAAAGTGAAGGTGGTGGTCGCTTCTGACATGAGAATGGAGCGTATCGGTGTGAATGGAGCCCACTTTGTGCCGCCTCCTCAATATCTGTAGTGCGCAAGTACGATGGAGAACCGCATGCTGAAACGACTTCTTTCTGAATCACTGGGTAAGTACAAGAAGTGGCTCCTCATCGTGGTGGTCTTTCAGGCATTGCAGGCCGTTGCTGGCCTGTATCTGCCCACGTTGAATTCCGACATCATCAACAACGGCGTGGTGGGCAAGTTGGACCCCGTCACCCGTCAGATGGCTTCCGACGTTCCGTATATATGGAGAATGGGCGGCGTCATGTTGCTGGTCACATTGGGCCAGGTGATTCTGTCGGTGTCCGCTGTGTACTTCGGTTCCAAGGTGGCCATGGGATTCGGGCGCGACACGCGCCAGCGTCTGTTCCATCAGGTGAACGACTTTTCCTCCCGTGAAGTGGCGCAATTCGGTGCACCGTCATTGATTACCCGCATCACCAATGACGTGCAACAGGTGCAGATGCTGGTGCTCATGACCTGCACGCTCATTCTGAGTGCTCCGTTCACCGCCATCGGCGGCATCTTCATGGCCATGCACCAAGACCTTGGTTTGTCGCGCATTCTGATGGTGTCCATTCCCATTCTGGCCGTGCTGCTCAGCGTCATCATCTCGAGCATGGTGCCCACGTTCCGCCGCATGCAGGAACGAATCGACCGCATCAATGAAATTCTGCGCGAACAACTCACCGGTATTCGCGTGGTGCGCGCATTCGTTCGCGAGCCAGAAGAAGCAGAACGTTTTGCCGTTGCCAACGATGCCATCACGCAGACGGCCCTCAAGGGTGGTCGTTTGCAGGCGCTCATGTTTCCCACCGCCACGCTCATCATCAACTTCTCCAGTACCGCGGTGGTGTGGTTCGGTGCAGATCGCATCTCGCAAGGTCAAATGAAGCCAGGCGCCATGATCGCGTTTCTCACGTATCTCACGCAGATTCTCATGTCGGTGATGATGACCACGTGGATGGCCGCCCTCATTCCGCGCTCTGCGGTCAGTGCCGAACGAATTGAGGAAGTGCTCACCACGCCCACCTCGGTGGTGATCTCTGATTCACCCATCACCGAAGTGGTGTCGGCAGCCGAACTGCAGTTCGACAATGTGGGATTCAGTTATCCCGGGGCTGAGCAGCCCGTGTTGAAGGATGTGTCGTTCACGGTGCGCGCCGGACAAACACTGGCGGTCATCGGAAGTACTGGTTCTGGAAAAACAACCTTGGTGAACCTGGTGCCTCGTTTGTTCGATGCCACCACTGGTGCCGTGCGTCTCGACGGAGTGAATGTTCGTGATCTTGCGCCGGAAGCGTTGTGGTCACGCGTGGGCATCGTGCCGCAGAAGCCCTATTTGTTCAGTGGCACGGTGGCCAGCAACCTGCAATACGGCAAGGAAGACGCCACCGAGGAAGACATGTGGAATGCATTGCGCATTGCGCAAGCAGAGGATTTCGTGCGTGCAATGCCGGGTGGTCTGCAAGCCACCATCGCCCAGGGTGGATCCAATGTGTCCGGTGGGCAACGTCAACGCTTGGCCATTGCCCGAGCGCTCATTCGTCAGCCAGAGATCTACTTGTTCGACGACAGTTTCTCGGCTCTCGACCTGGCCACCGACGCTCGATTGCGCGCGGCACTTGCACCACACGTGCAAGATTCCGTTGTGGTCGTTGTGGCACAACGCGTATCCACCATTCGCGAAGCCGACCAGATTCTTGTATTGGAAGACGGCGAGTGCGTGGGTCTTGGCACTCACGAATCCTTGCTCGACACGTGTCCCACCTATGTGGAGATCGTGGAATCCCAGGCCACCGTCCAGGGAGGTGTGCAATGAGCGAGAAGGAAAAGAAGGCACCGGCAATGTCGGGCTCCGAATTGCGCAACAGCCGCATGCATGTGGTGGGCATGCCCGTGGAAAAGTCGGAGAACTTCAGCCTCACCGCCAAGCGGCTCATGGGCCTCATGGCAGGCGAGAAGTATCTGGTCGCATTCATCTTGACGTTGGCCGTCATGAGCGTGGCTCTCGTTGTGTCGGGCCCACGAATTCTGGGTCACGCCACCAACATTCTGTACAGAGGCATTCGTTCAAAGATGCAGAATCCCGCAACGGGCGGAATCAACTTCAGCTCACTGCATCACACACTCGAATTTGCTGCGGTGGTGTACGCATTGTCGTTCTTGTTGTCGTACGCACAGACGTACATGCTGGCTGGCGTGGTGCAGCGCACCATGTACACCTTGCGCAAGGACATCGAGACGAAGATTCATCGTTTGCCCCTCAGCTACATCGATGCTCAATCTCGCGGCGACCTTCTGAGCCGTGTCACCAACGACATCGACAACATCTCGCAGAGTTTGCAGCAGTCGTTGAGTCAATTGATCACATCAATGCTCACCATCGTTGGTGTGCTCATCATGATGTTCGTGGTGTCGCCGTTGCTAGCCGTCATTGCAATCGTGACCGTGCCGTTGTCCATTCTCTCCATGAAGCAAATCGCCAACAGGTCAAAGAAGCGATTCATTGCCCAGTGGTCCCATACGGGTGCGTTGAATGGTCTCATTGAGGAAACGTTCACCGGCCATGCCATCGTGAAGACGTTCGGACGCCAGGCGGAGGTGGAACGCCGCTTTGCCGAGACAAACGAGAAGTTGTTTGACGCCGGCTTCCACGCCCAATTCATGTCCGGGTCCATTCAGCCAGCCATGATGTTCGTGGGCAACCTCAATTACGTGGCCATCGCGGTGGTGGGTGGTGTCCGTGTGGCATCTCGTGCCATGGGACTCGGCGACGTGCAGTCGTTCATTCAATACTCACGCCAATTCACGCAGCCACTCACCCAAACGGCATCGATGATGAACGTATTGCAGTCCGGCGTGGCATCGGCAGAGCGCGTCTTCGATGTTCTCGATGCCCACGAAGAGAGCGTGGAGCCCGAGATCAGCGATGTGACGCAGATCCAGGGTCTCGTTGAGTTTGAGCACGTGAATTTCTCCTACAACCCGGAGCGTCCGCTCATCGAGGATTTGTCGTTGGTGGCTGCACCTGGCACCACGGTGGCCATTGTGGGTCCAACAGGCGCCGGCAAGACCACATTGGTGAATCTCATCATGCGTTTCTATGAATTGGACGGTGGACGCAGTCTGTTGGATGGCCGAGACATCGCCACCATTTCTCGTCACGAGTTGCGCTCACACATTGGCATGGTGTTGCAGGACACCTGGCTGTTTGGTGGCACCATTCGCGAAAACATTGCATATGGCAATCCCAACGCCACCGAAGAACAAATTCGCGCGGCGGCCAAGGCCACGTATGTTGATCGTTTCGTGCATTCATTGCCGCTCGGATACGACACCATTCTGGACAACGAGGGTGGGGCAGTGAGTGCAGGCGAGAAGCAGTTGCTCACCATTGCGCGTGCCTTCTTGGCTGATCCTTCAATTCTCATTCTCGACGAGGCCACCAGCTCGGTGGACACGCGAACAGAGGTGTTGATTCAGCGTGCCATGGTGGCGTTGCGCCAGCAGCGCACCAGCTTCGTGATTGCACACCGCTTGTCCACCATTCGCGATGCCGACATCATTCTGGTGATGGAGCATGGACGCATCGTTGAACAGGGTTCACACGAAGAACTCTTGGCAGCACAAGGTGCGTACTACCGCCTGTATCAGTCTCAGTTTGCCGGCGCCGTTGCCGACCTGGGCGAGTAGTTCGGTGGAGAAACCAATTACGGGATGATGTAGATCTCGGCGCGACGATTGAGGTTCTGGTCTTTGTCCGACTTCGAGTTGGTGACCGGAAGCGATGCGCCGAAGCTCCAGATTGCGATCGTCTTGCTGACGCCTTTACCTCGCAACAGTGCACGCACCGATGCGGCGCGCTTGCTGGAAAGGGAGACCAAGTTGGCCTGTTCTCCGGCGAGGTTGCCCGAATGACCCGTGATGAGAACGGCATCCGAGGTTTTTGCGGCAGGGGCAAGCGAGAAAATGTCCTTGCGAGAGGAATCCTTCACGCGTGAATCGCCACCCACGAAATAGGCGATGGTGGGTTCAGCAATGGCCACCACCGTGTCGTTGGCGGTTACGGTTCCGCTGATCACTTTGGTGGTGACAACAGAAGAAACCTTGCCGTTGCGACGAACTGCGATGTGTGCGGTGCAACGACCGGTGTGAATGAGCACCAGGTTGCGGCCTGCACCCAAACACACCTTGGGCGTGAGTGGATTGATGACGTACTTCTTGGCTTGGTCTGGCGTCATCATTCGAATGGCGGAACGATTGATACTGACGGAATCAAGTGCCGTGAATGCGGCGTTCACCACGGACGTTGTTGCGCCAGTGGTGGTCTTGTTCGATTCACCCTTGAATGCACTCCACGGTGTGGTGGTGGTTGTTGTCTTGGGAACCGTGGTGGTTGTAGTGGCGGCTTTTGCGGCTGCCATTGCCGAGGCAGCACCAGGTGGCAGTGATCCGGGAACGCCATTACCCGTGAAGTAGATGCCGTAGAACTTGCCTGCGGTGAGCGAAGCATTGTTGAAGGTCATCGAAGTCATTGCAAAGTCGGATGACTTGAACGTTTTGCCCTTCCACGTGCTGGAAGTAGGACACTTGCTGAGGTTCACCAGCGTGGCACCCAAAGGAGAGGGGCTCACCAAGGTTGTGCCATCGGCAGAAAGTTCGTACAGCAATGCGTACAACTCGTACGGAGCCGTGCCGCTTGGTGTGAGGCATGTGAGTGCGAATCGAGCTTGAGTGATGGGTCCCGAGGTTTTTGCATTGAACACCTGGCCGAAGGCGCTGGAGTTGAAGCAGTCGAACAATGTGAGTGGAGCCTTGCCCAGATTGCCTGCTCCGCTTGTGGGAGAACTACAACCTGTGGCCACGGGCTTGCCGCCGGTGTATGAAGTGGGGTTGGTCCATGTGATCCAACGAGCTGCATGTGTGGTGGATGCCTGTAGCGCTCCGTTGATGCGATAGTCAAACACGAAGTTGCATGTCTTCGTGTTGGCGGTGAGGCCCGCACCCGAGCAGTTGTTCGCCGTGGTTCCATCGGTCTCCAGGAAAGAGGCACTGGCGCCCATGGGGTTGGCGACATCGTCCCATGTGAAGTCGAATCCGACGTTTGCTCCGTTGGGGCCTGCTTCGGTGGCCGATGCGGAGTGAATGGCAATAGGTGCGATGCTGAGCACCACCACTGTCGCCACGGCAGTACGAAGGCGGCGCTTAAAGGCGGATGTCATAGGTGATGTGTTTAGTCGGTTCATGGCTGTGCCTCAAATTGAGCGTATTTCTTTCATTAGATCTGATTGATACCGGCGGTGGCGACCACCACTTTGCGTTCGCGGTCTAGTTCCCATGCGGAACCGGTTGATTCGGCACCGTGGAAGGTGATCCACTGGCGCACGCCCAAGCTGGCGAGGTACTTGGCCACTGCCTCAGCGCGAGCACGAGCGAGCGAATCAAGAAGCCATGCACTGCGCAATTCACCAGGTGCAGCAAAGCCGGTGACGTACACCAAACCACCACGAGCCTTCGTGGTGGCGGCAACGGACTTGAGACGAGACTTCAAGGTGGAGGTGAGAACGGCAGAACCCTTGTTGAAGTACACCGAACCGGGAACCTCTGTGCCGAGGATGCGTGGTTCGCCTGCAACGGTGGTGGATTCAAAGGTGTTGCCTTCGGCCACGTTCACGCCCGCGGGCCCACCAGCAGAGATACCAATGTCGTTGGCGAACTGAACGCTCACGCGCACCTTTCGTGATGCGTATGGCACCGACACGGTGGTGGTGGGGTTGGCGGGATCAACGCGCACTTTGATACGCGTGAGCAACTTGTTCGTTGCATTCAGTGTGACCGAGATAATGGCGAAGGTCACCGGAATGTTGGCGTCTTTCGGTGCACGCACTGCCGTTACCAACGTGCGGGTAGCAGTGGCGGACTTGGCCGATACCTTCGCGGGCGCAGGTGGCAATTGATTGAGCGACTGAGACGTAGCAATGGCAGGTGCTGCCTTGCGATAGTTGTCCCACTCAGAAGTATTGATCGGAGTCTTCGGAGTATCGACTGAGAATTCGCTGGTGTATGCACCGGCACCCACACTGTTGAAGGCACGTACCTTCACGCGGTAGTTGGTGTTCTCGGTGAGACCCACCAGAACGCAACTGGTGCCCACGGTGGAACAACGTGCAATGTCTGCACCATTGGTGGAAGAGACAGCGATCACCGAGTAGGCAAAGATGGCACGACCACCAGTGATTTGTGGTGCGGTCCACGAAATCGTGGCTGATGTTGTGGTGGCCGTGACATATGTAATCACCGGAGTGCCCGGAGTGGTGGGCATGGTCAACGTTGCCGTTGTGGCGACTGATTGACCCACGGCATTATGCGCCACCACCGACACTGAAAGATTGGTGCCCGGCGTGAGTTGGGAGATTACGCACGACGTAGCCAAGGCGTTGCCGTGGACACAGGTGCCATTGTTCGTGGAGATGGTGTACTGCGTGAGCGCAGATCCGCCGTCTACTGAAGGTGCCGACCACGACACGCGCGCGGTGTGCCCATCGGGCGCGTCAATGTTGAGGAATCGTGGTGCACCAGGTACGCGCAGTGGCAACACCAATGCGCTCGCGGTGTTCGAGGTTGATTGCGATGTGCGCGTGGTGGTGATGGTGACAATGCGGGTCTCGTACGTGACCGCAGGGTTCAAGTTGCTGAAACGCACTGAACGCGTCTGCGTGGTGGTGGCTCGAACCACTCCGTCATTGCCCACCCAGTTCGAAGTAGGAACAAAGGAGGTGAATGTTTGGAGCGTGTTGCGAGAATTGCCCACTGACTGCACGGTGACGGGCGCATCGAACACGCCGTTTCGTTCGCGAATGGCCACTTCGTAACGCACGAATGACCCGTCGCCGAAGGTGGTGGGGTCTTCCCACGAGACGTCCATGGTGGACAGATCGCGTGTTCCTGAAACGGAACGCACAGCTTCAAGCGTTGGTGCAGGAATCAGTACTTCGGCGGTCTCTGATGCCATGCCAGTGCCCGCAATGTTGTTGGCGGCCACGGTGACGGTGTAGGTGGCACTGTTGACCAATCCGACAATGGTGCATGACAGCGGCGAAACGCCACAGTCTGACTTCGTGATGGTGGGTGCTGTTGCCGATGTTGCAGTCACCGTGTAACTGGCGATAGCGGCTCCGCCATTTGACGTTGGTGCGATGTAACCAACAGTGAGTGTGGAGTCGCCAGAGCTAATGGAAGCAATGTGTGGTTGCGATGGAACATTTGCGGCCACGGTGATGGTGCGCGCGATGGTGCTTGCTGCGCTGTACACAGAGTCACCAGATTGCGAGGCTTCCACTGTGCACGTGCCAGTTCCGAGCACCGAGAGAATTCCCAGGGTCGACACCGCACACACGCTGGATCCCGAGGCAACCGAATAGTTCACGGTGAGGCCGCTGGACGCTGATGCACCCAATTCCACATTGGCGTCGCCAAAGTGCATGAGGTCGGGTTGGTTGAACGTGATGGTTTGGTTCACCTTGCCGACTTCAATGGTTTGGGTCACTGAGGGTGCAGACAGATAATCGGCATTGCCGACTTGCGATGCGGTGATGGTGCAGAATCCTGATGCAAGGAAAGTGACCGTTCCGTTGTTCATGGAACATGCCACACCATTTCCCGAGGTAATGGCGATGGTGGCAGAAAGACCAGATGTGGATGTTGCGGTTGGTGTGTACGTGGAGTCCTTCACTGGATTGGATGGCACGTACGAAGTGAATGTCACCGTTTGGCTGCCCTTGGTGATCACAATGGAGCGAGTAGAGCTGGTCATTGCGAAGAAATTGAGGCTTGCAGCACGCGATGCTTGAACCACGCACGTGCCTGCGCCGGTTGGTGTAAGAGTTCCCGAACCGGTGGCAACGGTGCAGGGACCGCTCACCTGGCTGTAGGTAAGGTCGCCACTGCCAGAGCCACCGACGGCCACCAATTGGTGGGTTGAACCGAATTCGGCGCTGTTGGTATCAAGGAAAGTGATGGGGGATTGCGTTGCCTTGCTGATGGTGAGGCTCACCACACGAGAGCCGTCGAAGTTTGGTTCGTTCACATCGGCCGTCACGGTGTATTCGCCAGCGTTCACCGGGGCAAATGTTGAGTTGTATGTGGTGCCGTTGGTGCCCACATATGTCACCACCACGTTCTTGCCCGACGGAGTGGTGCTGGCGGCCAACGAACGAGGTGCACCGTTGAATGTGGCGGTGGCGGCGGTCATGTTGACGCCCACTGTTTGCTTGTTGATGGTCCAGGAGGATGTGGAAGAACCTTGGTAGTTGATGTCGTTGATGGTGGCCAACAATGAATACGTACCAGCGTTCGTGGGAGCGCCAGATGCGGGGCCATATGTGGTCGTTCCCGTGCCGTTGTATTCGTTGATGAGCGACAATGAACCTGGCGTGGTGCTTGCGGCAAGTGCCTTCGGCGATCCGTCGTACACGGTGGTACGCAATGTTGCGAACTGCACGGTGCCGGTTGCTTTGGTGATCATGCCCTGCAACACAGGTTGTGTGAGCACGTAGTTCTGCGCATCTGCGCCCGACAACGCAAGTCCAGACACCGTGACCACTTTTGCGGTGGGTGACACGTTTGCATTGGCGAAAGTTGCAACGTAGTTCGAGTCATCAAGAGTGACTGCATCGCCTGACACCACGTCGGTGAATGAATACGAAGACGTGGAAAGCGTTGCCACGTTGGTGCCGTTGTAGATGCGAGTGGGAACTGTGATTCCCA
>JALQYL010000059.1 GCA_023254135.1 Ilumatobacteraceae bacterium
ATTCCGGCGCGAAACGCCAATGGTGATGCATACCGACAGTTGATTCGCGAGACAGCCAGCAAAATGTCGGTACATGATTTCCTACGTGGCGCCATTGAGCACGATGTACCCGCATCGGGCCTCAACACTCTCGACACAGTCATTAATGAACCACAGGTGATCCACAATGAAACCTTTGTGGTGCGCGAACACCCCGTGGCAGGCACCATTCGTGAAGTACGCAATGCTCCCCGATTCCACGGCACTCCCACCACCATCACCGACCACGCCCCCACCATGGGCCAGCACACCGATGAGATCGTTACGGCATTGGGTCTTGATGCTGCCGCATTGCGCGCAGCGGGCGTGGTGTTCTAAACGCGGAACTCTTCGGATCGCACGGTGATGCGCTGCAATACGTCTGATTTCGGCGCCACACCAATACCCACCGTGTTCGGCACTGCGAGTGCTCCGTTCACCAGTTCAAATGGTTCAGTCACATCTACGTGGAAGTATTTCTTCGAAGCCGATAGATCGCTGGGCAATGTGAAGCCGGGCAATGCGGCCAATGCAAGCGCCGCTGCCCTGCCAATACCGGTTTCATACATGCCGCCACACCACACAGGAACTTCGCGTTCGATACACAGGTCGTGAATCTTCTTGGCCTCAAGGAAGCCGCCCACGCGGCCAGCCTTGATATTGACGATGGAACATGCACCTATTTCCAACGCAGTGCGTGCGGACTCCAGAGACACGATGGATTCATCGAGACAGAGTGGAGTGCTCAGCTTCTTGGCGAGCTCTGCATGACCTGCCAAATCATCCTCCGCCAATGGCTGCTCCATCAACAACAAGTTGAACGCATCAAGCTGCGCCAAATGTTCAGCATCTTCTAACGAATACGCAGAGTTGGCATCTACCTGCAGCATCAAGTCATCACCAAACGCATTGCGAACAGCACGCACAGGTTCAATGTCGTTACCTGGCTCAATCTTCAACTTCACGCGCGCATATCCCTCAGCGCGGAAGCCAGCTACCACATTCAGTAACTCATCAATGTCGTCATGAATCCCGATGGAAACACCCGACACCACTGACTCTTGTGTGGCGCCCAAGAATGTCGCGAGCGACTTCCCTTCCACACGCAACCAGTAGTCCAACAACGCCATTTCCACGGCAGCCTTGGCCATGTAGTTGTGCGGAATTGCGACAGAATCGTGGATGAACAGTTCGGCCGTCGTGGAGCCTGAAACCAGTGGCAGCAGATGTGCGCGAATCATCGCCTCGCAGCCATCCACGTATTCGTCGGTGTAACCGGGCTCTGGCAGAGCGACGCACTCGCCCCACCCTTCTGCTTCGTCACCAATGATGTGCACATACAACACGTCACGTTGAGTGTTCACTCCGTACGACGTGCGCATGGGCGTCACCAAATCAATGCTGGCGCGCACCAGCTCTATGGCGCGAATGGTCATGGAGTGAACTACTTCGTGAGACTGCGTCCCACGATTTCCTTCATAATTTCCGTGGTACCGCCGTAGATGGTTTGAATACGACTATCTGCCCACGCACGCGCAATGGGGTATTCCCACATGTAGCCATAGCCACCGTGCAACTGCAGACACTTGTCCACCACTCGGTTTTGCAGTTCGGTCACCCAGAACTTTGCAGCTGCCGATTGTTCGGCCGACAACTTGCCTTCACAGTGCAACTCAATGCATCGATCCACGTACACCTGAGCAATCTGAATTTCGGTGGCCATTTCAGCCAACGTGAACTTCGAGTTCTGGAACTGAGAAATGGATTGACCGAATGCCTTGCGGTTATTGGTGTATTCCAATGTCCAGCGCAATGCAGCCTCTGCTACTTTCACGCCACCCACTGCCATACCCAGGCGTTCTTGCGCAAGGTTTCGCATGAGATACACGAAGCCCATTCCCTCTTCGCCCAACATGTTCTCTTGAGGAACTTCCACATCAGTGAAGGAAAGTTCAGCGGTGTCCTGCGCGTGCATACCCAGCTTGTTGAGGTTGCGTCCTCGCTCGAAGCCCTTCATACCGCGCTCAAGAATGAACAACGAAAAGCCCTTGTGGCCGGCATCGGGATCGGTGCGAACCGTGGTGATGACAAGGTCACTGTTGATGCCGTTGGTGATGAACGTTTTTGAACCGTTGATCACCCATGCGCCACCCTTTTTCACACCCGATGTCTTCACTCCGGCAACGTCGCTACCCGTGTTCGGTTCGGTGATGGCGAGAGCACCAATCAACTCGCCTTTCACCATGCCGGGCAGCCAACGCTTCTTCTGATCCTCGTTGGCAAGTCCCAAGTAGTACGGCAACACGATGTCGTTGTGCAAGGTCATGCCATTGGCACTACCGATCACTCCCGCATCGGAGACTTCTTCTTGCATGATGGCGCCGAAGTGATAATCGTCCACTCCTCCGCCGCCGTATTCCTCTGGCACGTGGTAGCCGAGGAACCCAAGCTTTCCTGCTTCTAGCCAAATTTCCCGCGGCGTAATGCCGGCGGTCTCCCATTCTTCATGGTGCGGCACAACTTTGTTGTCGAGCCATGCGCGAAACGAAGAACGAAAAGCTTCGTGATCGGCGTTGTAGATGGTGCGTTCGAACTTTTCCACGCCCGTCAAACTAGGCGAAAACCCCTCTAAGCGAGAACTGCACGCGCCACCAGGTCGGTGCCGAATGCGGTGAGAATCGCCAAATACATGAGGCCCGTGGCGGCCATGACAGCGGAATAACTGCGTTCACGTAATGCGGCTCGGGTGACTTCCACCAACACACCCGTGGTGATGGCACATGCCACCCAGAACCAGCCCAGCGTGCCGTTCCAGCCATCGCTGATGCTTCCGTTGAGAACGCTCACCATGCCGGTGGGCAACAGCATGACCACCACTTCGAACGGAAGAATCCAACGCAGAGAAGACACCAATTCGTTCAAAATGCTGCGGGGCATTCCTGGCTGCACCAGGTACCAGTGACCCAACAACATGGCATCGCTCACTGCACCAAGGAACATCATGCCAACGAACACGCGCAACAGATTCACGATGGTGCCGCCAGTGCCTTGAGCGGCGTCTACTGCAGCGGCCACCAAACCAATGGAACCAATGACGGGCGCCACTAGGTCGAGTGTGACGTTCTTGCGCTTGATGGTGCCCAAAGAAACAACGGCAACCGCAATGGCGGCTATGTCGCGCACGGGCAAAAATTCGTTCATGATTCCGGCGGCCGCACCGCCAGCAGCAATCACGATGAACGACAGACGAATCATCCATCCGTAGCCCGCGCTCACCTCATGCTTGCGCGTGGTGAACCACAAGAACAACAGACCTCCGGTGGCCCATTGAAGGAGAACTGTTGCTGCGTCGAGTCTGATCACTGTGCTGTCACTGTTTCGGTGTCGCGTCCGGACCTCAGCAAGGTACCAGGACGCGCATCGAGAGCGACATTATTTCGCACGGCAGGCACGCCATTGACAATGACATGTTCCACACCAATTGATTCGCCGTACACGCGGCCGGCGCCACCAGGCAGGTCGAATCGCATTTCTGCAGGGCCGGGACCCACAGTGTCTGCGTTGAACACCGTGATGTCTGCTGCCCACCCTTCGGCAATGCGTCCACGATTCTTCAGACCATACAAACGAGCTGGACGATCAGTGAGGTGATACACCGCTTCTTCCAATGGCATGAGATTGTGCTCGCGCACGGCACGAGCAAGCATGGTGGTGCTGAATGCGTAACTGTCGATCATGTCGAGGTGTGCACCCGCATCACTGGCACCCACCACTGCGCGATGGTCGCGCCACACTTGCACGCGCTTCTCCCATGTATCGCGATCTTGACCCTTGTCTTGGTTGGCGATCACAGTGTTCAAGTTGTCGTCAACCACAATGTCGCACAACAAGTTCCACGGATCCACCTTCAATTCCGCGGCAATTTCGCCGATGATGCGTCCCTCGAATGGCTTCCACTTGTCGGTGAACGTTTGCAACAGTTGATAGCCACCCCAGTTTCCAATGGATTTGGTGGGACCTTCGGTGCTTTGAGCCAAATCATTCATCTTCTTGCGACCCTCTGGGTCTCGCAGCATGGCCAACTTGTCGGCATCGGGCAACGCCATCAGCGTGTCCCATCCATTCAGAATGTCAAGAATGAAGCCGCTCTTGAAGTTGAGGCGCAAACGGAAGGTGTCGGGCAATGTGAGTGCGAGCACCTGTCCGCCACGCTTTGCGGCAATATCGAATCCGGCCAACTGGTGTTGCACCAATTCCCAGTTCTGCGCATACACCTGTAACAAGTTCCAGTTGAGCGGACGATCAGCGGCTGCACTCATGTCTCCCATGAGTTCGAATGTCTCATCGCTGAATTGCCCGACTGCCGGAATGAACTCAAGGGTGGTGCCCTCATGATTCTTCACTTCGGCACACAATGCCAACAGTTCCTCACGCGATGCATGGCGCGACGGAACAGGAACACCCGTGTGATCGTTGTGACTGCTTGACCACGTGGATGAGAATCCCATGGCACCTGCCTCAAGTCCTGCGCGCAACAACGCCACCATCTGGTCAATCTCTTCGGGCGTTGCCTCGCGCTTCGTGGCGTCATCGTGCATCACCACGCGGCGCAATGCGGAGTGACCCACCAAGAACGCCGCGTTGGGCAACAACGTGCCGTCGAGTGCATCGAGATACTGGGCGGTGCTGCTCCAGTTCCAAGGCACTCCTTGCTGCAGCGATTCCAACGGCATACCTTCCACGCGAGCCAACATGCGCATGAGGTAATCGCCATCTTGAGGTGTGAGCGGTGCAATGGTGAACCCACAGTTGCCACCAATCACCGTGGTCACGCCATGCATGGGCGATGGACTCAACGTGTTGTCCCAAAAAGCCTGCGCGTCATAATGCGTGTGCAGGTCGATGAATCCCGGAGACACCACAAGACCCGTTGCATCGATTGTGTCGGCCGCAGCTTCCGTGAGCTCACCCACCTGCACGATGCGACCATCTTTGATGCCCACATCTGCACGGCGTCCCTTGGCGCCGGTTCCGTCAACAACGGTTCCACCAACGATTGCCAAATCAAGTGCCATGGGTTCCTCCCCCGGTTGGTCCCTACGTTCCAACCCTATGACACGCGGGCAACCGGGTTAGCGGTCGAGCACCACCAGTGCATGATTGGCGTTGTTAACGGCCACGGGACCATTCTCAGTGGCCACCACGATGTCTTCCAACCGCATGCCCCACTTGCCCGGAACATAGATACCTGGCTCCACGCTGTACGCGTAACCAGCAGCAATAGGTGTGCTGTTGCCCGTAACCATGTAAGGGTCTTCGTGTTCTTCCATGCCGATGCCGTGGCCTGTGCGGTGCACGAAGTATTCGCCATATCCCGCAGCGTCGATGATGGCGCGCGTGACCGCATCTACGTTCTCGCACGATGAACCCAGCACGCCCGCTGCAACACCGGCCGCCTGTGCCTCCATCAGCACCGCATAAGCAGCGGCGATGTCTGCGGGTGGCTCGCCGATATGCACACAACGCGTGATGTCGCTGCAATAGCCGTTCATGGTGCCACCAAAATCACACAGCACAATTTCACCGTGCTTGATCACGCGATCACCCGCGTGGTGATGAGGACTTGCGGCGTTCTCCCCGGCAGCAACGATGGCGAAGTTCACCTTCTGGTGTCCTTCAGCAATGAGGCGCGCAGAAATGTCTGCAGACACTTCTGCCTCGGTGCGCCCCACCATAGGTATCTCACCAGCATGAAGTTGTGCTGCTACGCGATCTGCTGCAGCGCCAGCCGCCTTGAGGGCTGCGATTTCTGCAGCGTCCTTGCGTGAACGCAATGCTTCCATCACTTCCACCGAGCGGACGTACTTGTTGTCGGGGCGGTGCTGCAGCAAATCAACGAGGAATCGTGACCACATTTGATCACCCACTGCAATGGTTCGCGCATTGCCCAACAACTCGTGGGCCAATCGCACTGGGTCGTCCGTTTCATTCCAGGGCACCAATGAGAACACAGTGGGCAACTCATGAACGCGAGGTGCTTCCAACCTCGGAATGATGAGCGATGCTTTGCCAATCTGTGGCACCACCAACAACGTGAGACGTTCCAACGGCATGGCCAAGTACCCCGTGAGATACGGCAGATCGTGGCCCACGCTCAGAATGAGTGCATCAACACCTGCGCGTTTCATTTCTGTGCGCGCACGATTGATGCGATCGAGATACACGGCTTCTGATGTGTTGGTGTTCATCGTGTTCCTATGGTGACGGGCACGGCGCGTGCTTCTGATTCTTTTGCGTGGTAGCTAGAACGAGTGAGCGGACTTGATTCCACGTGTCCAATGCCGAACGCTTCTCCTTCGCGTTTGTACATGTCGAAGATCTCCGGCTCCACCCACCGAGCAACCGGCAAGTGGTTCGTGGTAGGACGCAAGTACTGACCAATGGTCACAATGTCCACGCCAACTGCTGCAAGGTCACGCAACACACCCAACACTTCTTCATCGGTTTCGCCCATGCCAACAATGAGTCCACTCTTTACAGTGAGGCCAGCGGCCTTCGCTCGTGCCAGCACACTCAAACTGCGGGCGTACCCGGCTGAAGGCCGCACAGCACGTTGCAAGCGAGGCACTGTCTCGGTGTTGTGGTTCAACACATCAGGGCGTGCATCAAGAATGAGATTCAGCGATTCACTGCCACGAGCATCTGAAATGAGTGTTTCAATCTTGATGGCAGGGTCAAGTTCGCGAATGGCACGCACGCAATCGGCAATGTGCTGCATGCCATCGTCGGCCAGGTCGTCGCGCGCAACCATGGTGAGCACAGCGAATTGCAGTCCCATTTTCTTTACTGCATTGGCAACATGCGCGGGTTCATCAACATCGGGCAACAATGGCTTTTGCGTGTCTACCAAGCAGAACCCACACGCACGCGTGCAACGTTCACCCAACACCATGAATGTTGCGGTGCCATCGCTCCAACATTCTGAGAGATTCGGGCAACCGGCTTCTTCACACACTGTCACCAACGAAAGTTCACGGAGAGTCTTCTTCAACGTGAGAACTTCTTCGCCATGCTTCACGTGCGGACGGATCCAGTCGGGCTTGCGTTCACTCAACTCGATTGCTTCCGTCACGCCAGCTCGAGCAAGCCGACCCAGCATGCGAACGGGTTGGCCGGGACCCTCTCCACGAGAGAAAGCACTGAGGTCTTCGGGTGTTTGCTTCCATGCAACGTCTTGTCGCTCCATGACACCGTTTCCCCACGCAAGTGCGGCGTGCTTGGCCACCACATTCACGAAATCAGGCATGGAAATCTCGATGCCTTCTGCGGCAATGGAGGTGACCGGATACTCGGCAATTCCGCACGGCACGATGTTGGTGCTCATGTACTCAAGGTCGGTGTGTACGTTCACGGCGAAACCGTGCATGGTGCGATTGCGCCCCACGCGAACACCAATCGCACAGATCTTGCGTGGATTGGTGTGTATGTCCAGCCACACACCGGGATAACCGTCGAAACGATCGGCGGTGTGCAAGCCAACTTCCCGCAATGAATCAATGACCACTTGTTCCACCTGGCGCACATACGCCGTGGAATCCGCTGGGCCGTCTCCCCCATGCTTGGCAGGCAACGTGAGCAGCGGATAACCCACCAGTTGTCCGGGACCGTGATACGTGATGTCGCCGCCACGCTTCACACTCACGAAATCAGCACCCACATCTGCTGGGTTGCAGCGAAGGTTCTTCTCCAATTCGGCCGAAGGTCCGTACGTGAACACGTGTGGATGTTCAAGCAACAACAATCTGTTGTCGGTGCCATTACGGAAGATGGATTCCTGTAGCGCCAATGCTTCCGCGTAGCGAACCGTACCCAGCCAACGAACATGGAGTGGAGAGTTCATGGAAGCTGCACCACCACTGTCTTCGAGAAGTCTTCTTAGACCTCGGACGACCAGTCGCGAGTTTCAAGGATTGTCTTTACACGCACCAAGAAACCAGCCGCGTATGCACCGTCGAATGCACGATGATCCCATGCCATGGCCAAGTTGCCCACGGGGTGGATAGCGATTGACTCGCCGCCACCAGGAATCTCAACGACAACAGGCTTCTTTGCAATGGCGTCGGTGGACAACACGGCTACTTGAGGCTGATTGATGACCGGCATGGTGAGCACTGAACCAGCAGAACCGTTGTTGCTGATGGTGAAGGTGCCACCAGTGATTTCATCGGGTGTCACACGACGTGTACGTGCACGGTTGCCCAGATCGTTGATCTCGCGTGCAAGTGCGCGAAGACGCTTGCTCTCTGCATCGCGCACAACGGGAACCAAGAGGCCCTGGTAATCCATGTCAACAGCGATACCCAAATCAACGAAACGGTGAACGATGAGATCGTTCTCGCCCACTGATGCGTTGAGGTGAGGGAAATCACCGAGGGCATCAACAACGGCACGAGCAATGAATGGCAAATAGGTGAGACTGAAACCTTCAGTGGCCTTGAACTCTTCCTTCACCTTGTTGCGTACTCCATCAACATTGGCGAAATCCACTTCCACCACGCTGAGCACGTGTGGACTGATGGCCTTGCTGGCCACCATGTGAGCGCCTGTTGCCTGACGAATCTTCGACAAGGGCACCACTTCATCGCGGGCACCAGCAACGGCGCGAGGTGCGGACACTGCGGGTCGTGCAACAGCAGGTGCCGAAGCAGCAGCCGGCGCAGCACTTGCACCACCACGCTCAATCACTGCAACAACATCATCCCGAGTAATTCTTCCTCCGGGTCCAGTGCCCGCAATGCGTGACGCATCGAGACCATTCTCTGCGATGAGCTTGCGCACCACCGGCGACAGAACAACTCCCGCACCAGTTGACGCTGCGTCGGCGACCGCCGCAGGCGCAACTACTGAAGGAGCAGGAGGAACTGGAGTTGCCGGCGCAGGCGCTGCTGCAGGAGCAGGTGCTGGCGCTGCAGGCGGAGGAGTTTCGGCCGAAACGTTGGAGCTTGCGACAGTTTCGGCAGGAACTGCCGCAGCCTGGGTGGCGCCAGCAGAGGCGGCTGAGGCGTCGCCGACGACGGCGATGACGGTGCCAACGGCGACGGTGTCGCCTTCTTGTACGCGAATCTCAGTCAACACACCGGCAATAG
>JALQYL010000005.1 GCA_023254135.1 Ilumatobacteraceae bacterium
GCTCATTCACCCGAATGCTCGTATGGCCCTCACACGCAAGGCCTTGACGCCTGGTTTTGGAGCTAAATATTTTTCACGGTCGAATTGTTGGCCATCCTTGAAGTTAACCGTCCACGCGTTGTTGAGGTCATATTCGGAGGATGACCAGTAGTACGTGTTGTGTGTTCCGTCCAATTTCACACTGGTTGCGTGCATGAACTTGTACATCTCGAACAGTTCGTCTTCTGACGGCAAGAACCAATCGTCGAATCCATTCACACTCACATTGTCGGCGTATCGAGCGGCGTAGTTTCCATCGCCATATCGACGAACAATTCGTTGAGTATTGCGAGCACCCATTCCGATTGTCTTTGCCACAATACGTTGCACCCTGGCCGTTGCAGTTTTTGCGTCAGAGTAGATGGGACCATTCTTGTCTTTGTACGAAAGTTTCTTCCAGGGCAATCCGGCTATCTCGGTCTCTTCTGGTGCAGCTTCCAAATACCGTCCCCACAACTTCGTTGATCCTGCGTCATAGAACACCACACCACCGGCAGGACCAATATCACCAAGCGCACATGGACCAGTTGCCTCACATGTATGTCCGGTCAGGGAAGGAACAATGGGAATAGGCCGAAATCCCTGCGATGCACCGAAGTAACGAACAACTGCGATGCGATACATGAACTGCGGGAAGCCTGACCCTTTGTGTTGGGCCATTCTGATTCGATTCTTGTTCGAAGGAATCGATACACCGTTGATGCGCCCAACGCCGTTTTGATCGGTGAACTGCGTGCCGTCTTGCATGATTTGATACCACGCAAATGCCGGAGCATTTTCAGATGACGACCAATATGCACCGCGGGGCACGCCTCGCCAGTGCCCCGCATTCATCAAATGAAAGACGGCATCTAACTCATCTCGAGATGGCAGCACCCAATCCGAACGGTTGCCCAAGGTGGTTTCTTGAGCAATCCAAGCTGCGTATCGTCCGGCACCGTTTTGTCCCACGATGGCATCGGTGTTCACGCCCCCCATGCCCACCGCCAGTGCATCAATGTGCTGTCGGATAGTGGATGTCTCGGTGGACATATAGAGAGAATCAGTGGGATGCAGAGACCACGGGATGCCTCGCACGTTCTGCAATGGTCGCGCTTCGATATAAGTGCCCCACCACTGCGGAACCGTTGACACGACCACGACCCGACCGCCACCAGGACCTACATCGCCCAATCTGCATTCGCCACCCGTTGCACACGATGCTGCACGCGCTGGCACAGCAATGGATGCCGCAACGAGAGCGACAGCGAGTCCAACGAGCCGTTTCATAGACATGTTCTAGCGGCTCAGCTCATCACAACACATTCATGCAAACATGAAAGGACACATTTCCTAGTGAAGATGTAGCCGTGCAGATGCAATCAGGTTCTCCAGCAACTCTGGCGACGAGGCGACCACCGGACTACGGCGATCGTCGGGGTTGACAACGAGCAGGTCTCGGTTCTGCACTTCACCGATGGCCGCACCCGCTTCGCGACAAATGAGAATTGCGGCCAGGTAATCCCACACTCCATGCGAGTGGTAGTCCACATACCCGTCCAGGCCACCTTTTGCCACCAAGGAAATGTCCAGAGCCGCGGCCCCCAACGTGCGGAACTGCCACCAGCCGTGTGGCTGAGGCGGAATGCCGTTTGTACCAATAACGGCGGTCGCTGGGTCGTTACACGGAGTCACACGCATTTTCATTCCGTCGCATTTCGCACCATTTCCTCGAGTCGCCTCATAGCGGGTTTCGCTCCCCGATTGCTCGGCAACGAGAGCGGCGCGCATGCCGTCGCGATCAACAACGCAAATTGAAGTCGCATACCAAGGAAGACCCTTGCTCGCATTGGTGGATCCATCGATGGGATCAACAACAGCAAGAAGTGAATTGTCTCGAATGGGCCAATTCAGATTGTGCACACCACTTTCTTCGGAGAGAACGGTGAAACCGGCAGCTTCCAACATGTCCACAACAACATCGTCCACCACGACATCAGCGGAGTATTGACCCTCGCGTTCACCAGACATTGACCAGTCACGAATCTCGTCCAATGTGTCTGCCGCGGCATCGCACACATCATGCAGAAAGGTCATGAGTTCGCGGTCGTCAGAGTCGTAATCAAAATGATGCACAGAAGAACGGTAGTGTCCTTGCAGTGGCAGTGATTGATATAGCCGGATTCGTGACCGACCTGAAAAGCCATGCCATCGACCACGGATTTCACGTTCACGATGAACGTCACTTTGTTGAGACCTATTCCCTGCGTCAATTGTGGGAGGTGGACCTGCATCCTGAGGAGGCGTGCTCTGGCCCCATTGACCTGCATGTGAGCCTCGAAATAGACCCGCGCACACTCTTGAGCTTCGAAGATGTGGTGTTGGCGATGGACGACCCTGATGATGAGCCACGTGGTGACTTCATGTTTCCCTTGGTGTTCACATGGACATTCCCGCCACTCACCTCACCTCCCGACCTACTCATCCTTGCCACAGAGGTTGCGGGGCTTGGCGGTGTGGAATTGCCATTGGAAGTATCGGCGATTGATTCATTCCAAAAAGTGACGGATGCTCCCGAGCGCAGTTTGAGCGTGGTGGGCAAGTTCCCCATCACTTTGGCTTCGGTGTATCAGGGCTCCAATGAATCCATGTGCGCAGTGCTCGACCGTTGCCGCTTGGTGAGTCTTGAATTGCTGGAGCGCGTGCCGTCATGGATTGACGATGCGCTGTAGCAATTTTTAGCGAGCCAGCAACGACACGCGCGCGCAAGCGCCGGATGCGCCGTCCGCTCGGGCAAGAAGTTCCACCGTGCCGCCACTGGCCGCAGCTAGTTGACGAACGATTGCCAGTCCTAATCCGGTTCCTGCAGCATTCTCAGTGTTCTTGCCACGCCAGAATCGCTCGAACGCCAGCGCTCGTTGTTCCTCGGTGAGGCCGGGACCGTGGTCTACAACGTCAACCACAACGTTCGTGCCCACGCGTTGCACTTCCACCACAATCTCGCTGCCCGCGGGCGCCACCGTGAGCGCATTATCGATGTAATTGTCGACTATCTGCTCAAGACCGCCTTCAATGACGGCGCAGTCGACCGATGGCGCTGCGAGCACACGAACGGTGACGTTCTTCTCCGCAGCCAACGGCTCCCACATGTCTGCGCGAGCGCGAACAATCTCGGCTGCGTTTACTGTGACAGTGGGTGCCGTACCACCCTCAATACGAGCAAGTGCGAGCAATTGCTCCACCATTTCTTGCAATCGATCTGCCTCGGTTCGTGAAGCGTCGAGAGCAATGGCCAGCGGCGACGAATCGTCTTCCACCGACTCCTGGGCCTGTTCCAATCGCAAACGCAACGCCGTGAGTGGTGTTCGCAACTGATGCGACACCGCGCCAGCAAAGTGACGTTGATTTTCGATCATCAGACCAAGTCGACTGGCCATGGCATTGAATGAACGCGAAAGTTCGCGAACCTCTGGTGGCCCGTCGGAGTCATCCGCACGTACCGTGAAGTCCCCCTCTGCCAATCGTTCAGTACGACGAGTGAGGCGTGTGATGGGTCGCGCAATTCCCAGGGCCAACGGTATGGCGACACCAGCGGCGGCGAGAATGGTGAATCCGCCGGCAACGACGATGCCCAGAATTCGACTGCGTACTTCTTTGTCCACCACTGACTTCGGCTTGGACAAACGCACAACGCCCACCACGGTGTCCCCAATTTGCACAGGCACTGCCACGAATACCAGACGTTGTCCGAGCGTGACGGATACGCGTTCTCCCACCGATGGAGTTCCATCGAGAGCGTTCGACACTTCAGGACGATTTGAATAATCACTTCCAATGGATGACGTTGTGTCGCTGGACGCGATGATCAAACCATCGGCGTTCGTAACAATGGCACGCGTGTCATTGGACCGCACATACTCATTCACAAATGGTTGCAACGACGGCAATGTTGCACCGGCGACAGTGTTGAGCGTTTCTTTTGCATGGCCTGCCAACCCGAAGGCGTCGCGCTCCAACGCCGTCACCAATCGTTCACGCTCCACTTTTGACACGAAAGAAACAAGGGGCACGCTGAAGACAAAAAGGATGATCGCCGAGATGGTGACCAAAGCGCCGATAAGGCGAGTCTTCACTGAGCAACCTCGACGAACTTGAATCCCACGCCGCGAACAGCCTGAATCCAATCGGGGCTGCCCAATTTCTTGCGAATAGATGCAATATGTGCATCGAGAGTTTTGGTGGTGCCAAACCAGTTGGTGTCCCACACGTGCTCAAGAATGTCGTTGCGCCGAAACACAACGTTTGGCTCCGTGGCCAGATACGCGAGGAGATCAAATTCTTTCGCCGTCAACACCACTTCTTCGCCGTCAAGGAAAACCGTGTGAGCTCGCTCGTCGATGACGAGCCTCTCGGAACCCACCACACTGGGAGAACTTGATGCAGGTGCAGTATCTGCGCCACGACGCGTCACTGCGCGGATACGAGCCAGCAGTTCCCTCTGACTGAATGGCTTCACCACATAGTCATCCGCACCAAGTTCCAATCCCAACACACGATCGAGTTCATCTCCGCGTGCGCTCACAATGATGATGGGCACCGAGGAGGTTTCGCGAATGGTCTTCGACGCATCCAGTCCGTCCATGTCTGGAAGACCAAGGTCCATGAGCACAACATCGGGCTGCACCGCAGCCACTGCATCGATGGCTCCCTGACCAGAGTCCACGTGAGTGACCTCAAGACCAGCGGTGGTGAGCGAAGCGACCACCGACTGCGCAATGGACGGGTCGTCTTCAACCAGGAGAACTTTCACCCCCATATTGTGCCTTGCGTGCAGGCGCTCCCCCTTCCTTCCTCGGGGCCACCCCCGAACATTTGGACGAATCTTGGATAACGCCACACCATTCCGTTACTCACCATTTCGTACCGTTCTTGTTGTGGGAAATTCCCATCGCCCCTCAGAGCGTTCATCCGGAGGTCTTCAAATGAAGGTCAGCATCGCAACCGCCCTCTCCGTCGTAGGAGTACTTGCCGCTGGAGCTGCGGCATATGCCGTCAATGTGAGCGTTCTTGACGCCCCGAGCGCAAGTGACTCCTCGTTGGTGAGCACCACCATTGCCACAGGCGGCATGGCCACTCCAGTTGTGTCAGCCGACAGCGGCGCAGTTTCCGCAGACGGCGTGAAGGTGAACGACACCACCACCAGTTACCAAGTGGGTACTGCTGGCACCGTCGTGGTGAGCATCGAGACCGGCGCGGTAGTGGTCACCAGTGTCGTTCCGAATTCGGGATACACCGCTGAGCCCGCACGCACCGAAGCAAACGGATTGGTGAAAGTCCACTTCAACTCAAGCACCAGCCGCATTGAGTTCACAGCACAATTGGTGAACGGCGAGGTAGTGGTCAAAGTGAACAACGAATCACTTCCTGGAGGTGCTGTGACTGGCACTCCTGCAAAGCCCTCATTCCCCGGCGCAGGCGATGACGATGATGAAGATGGACATGAAGAACGTCATCATGATGACGACGACGGCGAGCACGAGTTCGAAGGCGACGATGACTAATGATGAACGATCCTCTTCTCCATCAGCCGTGGGGTCCCCCCACTGAAGCAGCAGCGGAGCTGTCCGCTTCTTCGTCACGCGAGGAACATTCCTCATCCCGCCAAGGCTTCAGCCAAGCAAAACGCGCGAAGCATCCGGCAGCTTCAGCACGTATTTTGGCCGTGGGATTCTCCATTGCAGCCGTTATCGGAATGAGCGCTGCCTACACAAAGGCTCAACGCCAACAGCCAACAGAACCCGAGGTTCTCGATTCAGCATCAAGCAATCAACTGAATCTTGCACCCGTCTCGCCGCATGTGAATGAGACGCCAACGTTTCAACAGCCACAAAACCATGTCGTACAGATTCCGGTTCCGCAAGCATCACCTGCAACGGGTGGCTATGCACCGCAGAACCAGGGTCCCGTACAGCAACAGAGCAACGGCTCACACTAGAGACAATGACCACGTCCACCATCACGCGACTTCATCGCACTCTCATGGGAGTGCGATGCGAAGTCACGGTGGTGGGCGAAACATCGGCGGTGATTGCACAACAGTGTCTGCACCGAATTGCTCAATATGAATTGTTGTGGAGTCGCTTCATTCCCACTAGCGACATATCACGTCTGAATGCAGCACATGGAGAGCCCGTGTGGGTCGATGCTCAGACCACACAATTGGTGGCGTACATGTTGGCGGCACACGCAGAAACAAACGGCCACTTCAATCCCACCCTTCTCCCCTTGCAGATTCTCGCCGGCGACAGTCGTTCATTGGTTGACGAGAAAGTCACGGTGCTGAACGATGACGCAACCGCACACAACACGATGGATTCGGTGCGGATTCTGGAAGATGGGCGTGTGCAGTTGCTCAATGACGCCTCTCTCGATGCGGGAGGAATTGCCAAGGGCTTTACCGCCGATCTCGTTATGGAAGATGCACTGCGTTGTGGGGCCACTGGTGCGTGCATCAACATTGGTGGCGACATGGCCATCCATACCGGCTCAGAGGAAGCCTGGCCGGTCCATGTGATGTCGCCCATTCACAAGGACAAAACCGTGGATACCGTTCTCATTTCACATGGCGCAGTCGCCACATCGGCGGTCAATGCGCGCCATCGCGACGGATCGAACGTGGTGAACCATATCTTCACCCCTCATGGAGCAAGCACAACACGAACCATGGGCGCCACCGTTGTGGCATCACACGCTGCTTGGGCAGAGGCGTACACAAAATATGCGCTGATAGCCCCGCCGCATGAAGCCCTTCAGGCCATTTCCGATAAGGGCCTGGCAGCACTGTTGGTGTTGAACGACGACACGATTCTCACCACCAATTCATGGAAGGAACTCGCCCAATGATCGCAGCAACCAAGTTGTGGTGGAACCTTACGCGTGCAACGGCGAATGTGTCATGGGTTCTCATCTTGCTCAGCATGGTGCTGGGTGTTCTGATGACAACACGCGCCCTAAAGAGCATCGACCGTCCAGCGTGGATGCGCGACATTCATAGTTGGCTAGGTGGATTGGCGCTCATCTTTGCTGCACTACACATGGTCACGCTGATTTTTGACAGCTATGTACAGTTCAGCATCGCCGATCTACTCATTCCATTTTCATCATCATGGAAGCCACTGCCCGTGGCGCTCGGAGTGTTCTCGTTCTACGCGTTGGCCGCCGTTCAACTCACTTCACTCATGATGAAGAAGTTGAGCAAAACGACATGGAGACGCATTCACATGCTGTCGTACATTTTGTTCGCCACGGTGGTGGTGCATGCGCTCACAGCTGGCAGTGACGTTGGGAAACGATTGTTCACGCTGTTCTCCGTGATTGTCACCATGGTTGGGGCAGGCGCCTCCGGCACCCGTTACGTCATGGGCAGATATTCCGTACGTCGACAGGCTCGACAGTCCGCTTAGTTCACCACCGCCAACTGAACGGCGGCCACCACTTCTTCTGCAGTGGCGCCAGGTCCAATTACTCCTGCCACACCGGCCTCCAGTAGTTCGGGAACATCCTGGTTCGGCACAATGCCGCCTACCACGACGGGAATATCCACTCCCTTGGCTCGTAACGCTTCCACCACCAACGGAGCAAGTGTCATATGTGCGCCCGACAACATGGAGAGGCCCACCACATCCACGTCTTCGTCAAGTGCGGCAGATGCAACCGTTTCCGGTGTTTGAAACAACCCGGTGTAGATGACCTCCATGCCCGCATCACGAAGAATGCGTGCCACCACTTTGATGCCACGATCATGGCCATCAAGCCCCACTTTTGCCACAAGTACACGAGTAGTCATTTAAATCACCGGTACTTCCACATGGCGCCCAAACACGCCGCCCAGTGTGGTCATCATCTCACCCAACGACACGTAGGCATTCGACGCAGCAATGAGTGCAGGCATGAGATTCACTTCTGGGTCTGCAGCTTCTGTCCTTAGACGAGACAATGCATCGTTCACGGCGGCCTCACTGCGGTCGGCTCGCACCTTTTCCAGGCGTGCCCGTTGTT
The DNA here is from genome assembly GCA_023254135.1 of Ilumatobacteraceae bacterium. Lineage (GTDB taxonomy): Bacteria > Actinomycetota > Acidimicrobiia > Acidimicrobiales > Ilumatobacteraceae > UBA2093. The sequence goes on from JALQYL010000005.1 coordinate 8,077, forward strand.
GTTTCTCTTGATCTTGTGAGATGCGCAAGATATCCAACGAGTCATCCTCGTTTCCTTCGCGGAATGCGTTGGCTCCGACCACAATGCGCTCTCCGGCATTGAAGCCACGCTCAAGTTCATAGGCAGAGTCCGCAATGCGACCCTGGAACCAATTGTCCTCGATGCCCTGAATGCAGCCTTCCAGCATGGAGCCGCGCCCCAACTCATTGATTTCTGCGAACATTGCTTCGGCCTGGGCTTCAATCTCATCGGTGAGTTCTTCCACAAACCATGAACCACCCAATGGGTCTGCAACGTGAGCCACGTTCGTTTCATGCGCCAACACTTGTTGCGTACGCAAGGCGATGCGTGCAGCCTTCTCAGTGGGTAATGCCAACGCTTCGTCCATGGAATTGGTGTGCAGAGACTGAGCACCTCCCATCACTGCGGCGAGTGCTTCAATGGCGGTGCGCACGATGTTGACTTCGGGTTGTTGCGCCGTGAGTGACACACCCGCGGTTTGCGCATGGAATCGCAACTGCATGGCACGAGCATCGCACGCTCCGTATCGCTCCTTCATCCACCGTGCCCAGATGCGGCGAGCCGCGCGGTACTTGGCGATCTCTTCGAAGAAATCAATATGAGCATTGAAGAAGAACGACAGACGCGGCGCAAAGGCATCGATGGGTAGACCCGCCTGCAGTGCGAGTTCCACATACGCAAAGCCATTAGCCAGAGTGAATGCCAGTTCCTCCGCGGCAGTAGACCCTGCTTCGCGAATGTGGTATCCAGAAATGGACACTGAATGCCAACGAGGCATTTCTGCAGTGGTGAAAGACACCACGTCTCTCACCAATCGCATGGATTGGCGTGGTGGGAAAACGAATTCTTTCTGCGCTTGATATTCCTTGAGAATGTCGTTTTGCAGCGTGCCACCCAGGTGCTTGCGCGCAACGCCGGCCTGCTCTGCCTGCGCCACGAACATGGCGAGAATGGGAGCTGCAGGCGAGTTGATGGTCATCGATGTTGTGGTGGATCCAAGGTCGATGCCCTGGAACAAATCCTTCATATCAACGAGCGTGTCGATGGCGACGCCACAACGTCCTACTTCGCCCAGCGACATGGGGTCATCGGAATCGAGACCCAACAAGGTGGGCATGTCGAATGCGGTGGAAAGTCCGTCGCCACCGGAGCGAATGATTTCTCGGAAACGCTGGTTTGTGTCGGTTGCCGTTCCGAAACCGGCAAACATGCGCATGGTCCACAACTTCGACCGATACATCGAGGCGTATGGTCCACGCGTGTACGGGTACACGCCAGGGAATTCACCGTCGTGGGGTCCATAGACCGGCTCCAGCGGAATTCCCGACATGGTGGAAAACGGAGCATTGCGCTTCTTTGACTCATCAAAGGCTTGTTGCCACTGTTGACGTGCGTCCATGGGAACGAGCGTACTTGTAGATGCGAAATGGTGGGCCAGGCAGGGATCGAACCCGCGACCCAGGGATTATGAGTCCCCTGCTCTAACCAACTGAGCTACTGGCCCTTGTGGTCCCGAGACGGGGCCTTTTATGTGGCTCCGGGGGTGGGGCTCGAACCCACGACCCACGGATTAACAGTCCGTTGCTCTGCCAACTGAGCTACCCCGGAAGGGAGATAACAGAATATCACCCAACCCCTTGTCTCCCAACAGAAAGCCTTAGTCGGCCTCAAGGAAGCTGCGCAGGCGCTGGCTGTTGTTGGGGTGGCGCATCCGTGCCAGGGTCTTTTGCTCAATTTGACGAATTCGCTCTCTGGTGACCCCCTCTTGCTTGGCCACATCGTCCAAGGTCTGTGGCTGTCCTGAGGTAATTCCGAAACGCTTGTCAAGAATTCGGCGATCGCGTTCGGGCAAGTGTTCAAGTTCCGATGCAATGGCTTCCAAGAGTTGTCGCTTCTGCACCAATTCCACCGGCGAATCTTCGTCATCGGACTTCGACACTCGCTCGCCCAAAGTGGATGCATCGGATTCCGACCCAACCGGCTCGTCAAGGCTGGACGTAACAATGGAGATTTGTTGTAGCTCGTGAATCTTCTCCACCGGAATCATGGTGCGCTGCGAAAGTTCTTCGATGGTTGGTTCCCGCTCGAGTTCCACCGTGAGGTCACGGTCGGCCTTCGTGAGACGGTTCAGCATTTCCACCACATGACTTGGCACACGAATGGTGCGACCTTGGTCGGCCATGGCTCGCATCATGGACTGGCGAATCCACCACGTGGCATATGTAGAGAACTTGAAACCCTTTTCCCAGTCGTATTTTTCAGCGGCACGCATGAGGCCGATGTTGCCTTCTTGAATGAGATCAAGAAGTTGCAGTTCTCGTCCGTCGTACCTGCGAGCAATCGACACGACAAGACGAAGATTTGCCGTAATGAGATGCTCGAAGGCGCGGTCACCTTCTCGCACAATGTTGCGCAGTCTCACGCGCTCTTTGGCATCAAGGTTGCCTGCATCCAGAAGGGGTTTCGCTTCCTGCATGTCACGAATTGCCTTACCCAATCGCCGTTCGTCTTCCGCAGTGAGAAGTTCCACCTGGCCAATTTCCTGCAGATACATGCGAGCTGCGTCACCAACATCGGAAGTGATGATGCGACCCGTACCAGCAGGCTTTCGTGGAATGGGAGCTTTTCGCTCGATGGGACCAGAGATATCTGGTTCAACTTTTGTGATGGAGATATTTTCTTTTGTTAACACCGACTCGATCTGACGAATCATCTCGGCGTTTAGTTCCACGTTTCTAAAAACGTGCGCAACGGTATTCGCATCGACGGTTCCGTCCTCGGAACGTGATGCAAGCAAGGTGGCCCACTCTGCTGCATCCACCTCGGGGTGAGGCGGCAACAACCGTGGGCGCAGTGTCACTCGATGCCCTCGTTTATTGCAGCGAGCCACTGCAGCAACTGAAGTTTTGCTGCAGCCGACTTGTCGGGCTTGTTCAGATCTTCAAGGGCTATGCGCGCCTGTCGGTCTTGCTGCACCTGCTCCACACTTGTGACTGTACGCCTTTGCGCCAGCTCTCTTCGCACCGCAGCGGCGATTAGTGCGCGTGACTCGATATCAGCATTTGCGTCGCCGTCGTACACCGACGCACGCTCGATGATGTCTGCGGCGCCGGGACCCACGCGTTGAAGTGCCTCGTGCACGTTTCCATCGCATTCCGCAATGGCGATAAAGGCCTCACGCGAGGATTCGTCAGGAAACAGTTCCTCAATGAGCCATGGCGCAATGTTGTCCCACTCGTGAATGAGAAGTGCCAGCGCCACGAAGCCAGCACCGTCCGTTGCATTTTGCATCGGAGTGGAAACGGTGGCGGCAACCTTGCCGCCTCGCTCGGCGATGCGCACCAATTCGGCAACGGGCAACCCTGTATGGCTGGCCACTTCACCGGCGTACAGACGTCGAACATTGGCATCGGGATGCTCGTTCACAATTCCCATTGCCTTGTTTGCGAGGTTGGCCCGAGCTTCTGGATTTCGCGCTGGATTCGCATCGAACAAACGCTTCAGACGAAAACCAAGGAACGGCATGGCTGATTGCACAGCGAGCGGCAACGACTGAGGTTGAGTTTGGGCCAGTTCCCCAGGATCTTGACCCTCGGGGAATTGAGCCACCGACACCGACACGTCGTATTTCTTCTCCCATGCGTAAAACTTCTCGGCGGCACCTTGGCCCGCAGAGTCGGCGTCAAAAGCCAGGACAACGTTGCGTGCATAGCGCTTCATGAGCTTCACGTGTTCTTCGGTGAGTGCGGTGCCACACGTTGCAACAGCAGTGACTTCGCCACTGCGATGGAAGCCGATGACATCGGTGTAGCCCTCGCATACAACGATTCGATCCAATTTCACCACACTGGCTTTGGCCCAATTGAGCCCGTAGAGCGTGCGCGACTTTGTATAGATGGGGGTCTCGATGGAGTTCTTGTACTTTGCTGGGTCCGTGGAACCCGGCAATACTCGCCCGCCAAACGCGACCGCATTCCCATTTTCATCGAAAATGGGAAACATGATGCGAGCGCGGAATGAATCCTGCAGTCGATTTGCCTTGTTCAGAAAGCCAAGTCCGACTTCATTCATCATCGCTGCTGGAGCCCCCAACGCCTTGCACAGCGCGTCCCAATCATCGGGCGCCCATCCCAACTTGAAATTGCGGGCCACCTCCCCCGACAGGCCGCGAGACCGAAGGTACTCTCGCGCCTCTCGCGCATCGGACCCATCGAGCAGGCGTTGGTGGTACCACTCGACGGCGCGCGCCATGAGGTCTTGCAATTCTTTTCTGTGCTTGCGCTCACCGGTGCCAGCTCCGGATGTGTAGCGCAGTTCAACGCCGTACTTTGTGGCCAACTTCTCGATGGCACCCACGAAATCGAGATGCTCAATTTGTTGCACAAAAGAAAACACGTCTCCTTTGGCCCCACATCCGAAGCACATGTACCGACCAGTTTCGTCGTTGACACTGAACGAACCACTGCGCTCGGAATGAAAGGGACACAGGCCCATTTGATTGCGACCGGTGCGGCGTAGCTGCACATACGGCGACACCACATCGGAAAGAACGGCGAGCGAGCGAACTTTCTCTACATCGTCCTCTGCTATCGCCATGGCACAGACAATAGTGCCAAGGGGCAGTGTCTACTGCAGGGCGCCCTCGTCGCGCAATGACGCAAAGATGGAAACGGCGAGAATGAGCGCAATGACGGACAACGAGATAGCGATGGGCATGTGCCACCAGTACGAAATGGTCATCTTCACACCGACAAACGCGAGGATGACGCCCAAACCGGTTTGCAGGTACTTGAATCGATCTCGCATGTCGGCCAGCAAGAAGTACAGAGCTCGCAGTCCGAGGATGGCGAATGCATTCGATGCAAACGCGATGTACTGCTCCTTCGTAACGGCAAGAACGGCGGGCACGGAGTCGATGGCGAACACCACGTCGGTGATTTCCACCAGCACCAGCACAGCGAGAAGTGGCGTGGCCAATCGCTTGCCGTTCTTCATGGTGAAGAGTTTCTGACCATCCAGCTCGTCCGTGGAAGGCACGAAACGGTGGAAGATACGCATCGCCCTGCTCTTCGAGGGGTCGAAACCTTCGTCATGTGTCTGCAGAAGTTTGATGCCGGAGTACAGAAGAAACAAGCCGAAGAAGATGAGAGTGACTTTGAAGGTGTTGATAATTGCAACGCCAGCGAAAATGAATGCAATGCGCATTGCGAGCGCGCCGAAAATTCCCCAGAACAGCACGCGGTGTTGGTACATCTTGGGCACCTGGAAGTGGGCGAACAGAACCGCCCATACGAACACGTTGTCAACGCTCAGGCTTTTTTCAATGAGATAGCCACCCATGTATTCGCCTGCAGCCGTGGTACCGAATTCCCACAGAATGAAGAGCGCAAACACCAGGCCGAAACCAATCCATACCGCTGATTCAATGGCGGCCTCTTTGGTGTGCACTTCGTGCGCGTTGCGATGGATGACGAGAATGTCCACCAACAACATCGCAGAGATAATTGCGATCAGCAACGGCCAGTGCCAACCGGCGATGTCGAGCTTTGCTCCGTGCGACCCCGAGGACGCTGCCCCGAAGAGTTGACTGACAAGTACCGCTGGGGAGGTCATTTGCACATCCTATTCGTACACTTTGCGCATGAAGCAGACACCCCCGCGCAGATTCAGCGGTGGATTTTCCGTTTTCGGTTTCCCCACACGCATTCGCCCTGGATTTGGCATCTTTCTGCTGTTGTTGACCATCATCTATCCGGCACCACTAGGACTGTGGGTGGCGCTTGCAATGGGTGTGTTCACACTGGTGCACGAATTGGGTCATGCATTCGCCGCGCGCCGAGCGGGGTGTACGGCGTCCATCTCTCTTGACTTCATGGTGGCCTATGCCTCGTATTCCAGCAACAATGAACTGAACTGGCGAGCCAAATCGCTCATCACCATTTCAGGACCAGCACTGCAGATTGGATCGGCGTTGCTGGTGCTCGCCAGTGCAGGCGTGAACCCAATGAGCCGCAACGACATCACCAGTTCGTCGTTTGCCGCGTCAGTGTGGTGGTCGGGAATTGCGCTCGGACTATTGAACTTGGTGCCCCTTCTGCCCCTGGATGGTGGTGCGCTGGTGGCCACCATTGCCGAACACTTTGCTCCGGGCAAGGGTCGCAACGCCGTGTTGTATCTCAGTTTTGGCATCACCATCGGAATCACCGGACTAACGCTCTATATCGACGCCATTGGTCTGATGCCTTTGTTCATTTTCATGTTGATGATGCAATGGCAACAGATTGCGGCGCCTCGACGAATGAAATTGCTGATTGACAATGCCGAACTACAAGCCACCGGCGACCCTCGTCTCGATGGCGCAATCATCGACAGCCTGTTGACGGCACAAGAAACGGAACGTGCGTTGCAGTTCGCCAAAGAGGCGTACCGCTTATGTCCCGCGTTTTCTAACGCTTACGTGTGCGCAGTGCTCTCACTGCAATGCGGCAAGAACGATGATGCGGCAACGTGGGTAGCAGCTGCGTACCGTTCACAGATCAAACCCAACGAGCTAACTACGGCTTTGGCCTCGCGGCCGGAATGGGAACTTCTGCGCGGTCACCCAGGAATTTCAGACGAGTGGTTCACCCGTAGTTGATGTGCGATCAAGTCGCGCAAAGGCGACGGTGCGTCCCACCGACGTGACCGTGCCCACGAACCGACCGTCTTCTTCGATTCGCATCCCCACTCCCACGCCATCACGTGGAATCACGCGCAATACCACGGGCGCACTTGCACCGCGGGAGTCCATTCGCTCCACCAATTCTTGCCCGGGGTAACAACCCTTGGTAAAGCTCACCGCCACACGCGACACTCCGGCAGTGGCAGGGATGTCGCCGACCAGGATGTCTACACCCACACGTGGCCAACGCGATTCGACACGCAACATATCTATGTGTTCGGGTTCGGTCTGATCACCACAGGTGGGCAATGTGCTGAATTCACCGATTACATCGATGGCATCATTGCCGCCCCATCCGTGCACGGCACGTCCGGCACCTTCGCCAACAAGAGCCACGGCATTGTCGCCCCGGAACGCACGCACACGCCAATCGCTGACGCTCAGTTTCACATCGGAGCGAAGAACAAAGCGTTGCAAGCGTTCAATGATGGCCGCACCATGCCCCGCGTCCGTGTCCAGGGTGAAGACATGTTCACCATGGCGCACCACCCGCAACAGCGTGGTGATATGTCCGGTTGGCTCCAACAAGAAACTGTGAGTGGAAGCACCAATGGATACAGCGGCAATGTCTTGCGCCAGCTGTGAATGCAGGAACGACTGCGCATCTGCGCCTTCAACGCGCACCACATTTCGATCGGCATCTGCCCACACCACGCTCATGCGCTCGTGCCACCTTGTGCGCGTCGCTGTGTCATGCGTTCTGCAGCGGGAATCGTGGCCAGCAAACCCTTGGCCTTGTTCTGACATTCCAGATCCTCATCGGCTGGGTCACTGTCGGCAACCACTCCAGCACCTGCCTGCAGGCTTGCAAACTTCGGGCCAACGAACATGGTGCGGATGGCAATGGCCGTATCAAGATTGCCCGAGAAGTCCACGTACCCCACCACACCGGCGTACGGACCACGCTTCACGGGTTCGAGTTCATCGATGATTTCCATGGCGCGCACTTTTGGTGCGCCACTGAGTGTTCCGGCAGGAAAAGTTGCTCGCAATACATCGATGGGGCTGAGACCCTCGCGCAGATCACCCGATACTTGCGATGTGAGATGCATGACATGGCTGTATCGCTCGAGGGTCATGAGTTCGTCCATGGTGACCGTTCCGTACTTTGCAACGCGGCCCACATCGTTACGCGCAAGGTCGATGAGCATGACGTGCTCGGCAATTTCCTTGGGGTTTTCGCGCAACTCCGCTTCCATACGACGATCGTGTTCATCGGTTTCGCCGCGCTTGCGAGTGCCCGCAATGGGGCGGGAAATAACACGACCATTCACCAACTTCACCATCGGCTCAGGTGAACCACCCACAATGGTGAGGTCGGGTTGGCGCACGAAATACATGTATGGGCTGGGGTTTACTTGACGCAACACTCGATACACGTCGAACGGGTCGGCCGTGAGATCCAGGTCAAACCGTTGCGAAAGCACCACTTGGAAGATGTCTCCGGCGCGAATGTATTCCTTCGCTACTTCCACGGCATCTTGGAATTGACCGTTCGGCATTGACGAACGTACGGATGGCAAGGCTTCACCGGCAATGGGCGGTTCCACTGCGGTGTAGGCAAGAGGTCGTGCCAAGTCGGCAACTGCGCCATGCACACGTTCCACGGCTTGGTCATATGCAATGCCCACTTCTTCCGTCGTGAGTCCGGCAACAGGAACGCTCTCCAACATGTACACGCGTTGACGCCAGTGGTCGAATGCAGCGAGCGAGCCAATGATGCTGATGGTGGCATCGGGAAGGTCGCGATCATCGTGCGGCACGTTGGGCAGATGCTCCACCTCTCGCACCACGTCATAACCGAGATGACCCATGAGTCCGCCTTGAAGTGGAGGAAGATCGGGCAACAATGGCGCGCGATAGATGCGCAGCAGCTCTTCCATGGCCGCCAACATGCCCTTGTCCAACGGAACACTGGCGGGCACTTCACCCGTGGTGGTGATGACACCGTTGCGCAACGTGAGAGTGCCCCGCGGGTTACGACCCACGAAGGAATAACGACTCCAACGTTCGCCGTGCTCCACGGACTCCAACAAGAAACCGTTTCCGTCACCCACCAGTTTTATGTAGGCGGCTACGGGAGTTTCTAAGTCGGCAAGAATTTGCGTCCACACCGGCACAACGGTGTGTTGTTGTGCGAGCGCGATGAATTCCTCGCGCGACGGAGTGATTGCCGTTGTCATGTTCTATTGCCCACCGAAGGCGCGATAGAAGCACGAACGCTCGCCCGTGTGGCACGCGCCCTTTCCTTCTTGCTCCACCTTGAACAACAACGTGTCGCCGTCACAGTCGTAGTACGCCTCGCGAACGAATTGGCGGTCACCACTGGTATCGCCCTTGCGCCACAGTTCAGAACGGCTTCGGCTGAAGTACACCATGCGACCTTCAGCAAATGTCATGGACAACGACTCTGCGTTCATCCAGGCCATCATCAGAATGTCGCCCGTTTCTACACACTGCGCGATGGCAGGCACCAAACCGTCGGCGTTGTACTTCACGGCTGCCAACTCCTGGGGCGACGCCACAATGATTCGACCCACGGGGGTATTGGACGGGTCTTTTGCGTCTGCGCTCACCGCATTCACGGTACCGTCTTGCACCGTGGGAGTGGAAACCGTTTATCTCGACACCATTGACGGCATTCAAATTGAGGCCGATGTCATTCGAACCGACACATATCCGGCGAAAGCTGTGGTGATTATCGGTCATCCACACCCGCTGCACGGCGGCGATCGATTCAACCCCGTGGTACGTGCCATGCAAGAGGCCGCCGCCAGCCATGGATGTCATTCCATTGCGGTTGACTTCCGCGGCGTGAACAACTCGGGAGGCGTGCACGACGACGGCGACTCTGAACGTCTTGACCTGGCGGCCGCGTGCGAACTGGCCGAGATGATCGAACCCGAATGTCCCATCATCATGACGGGATACTCCTTTGGCTCCATGGTGGCATTGAATGTCACCAACCCATGGATTGCTGCGTGGATTGCCGTTGCTCCCCCGTTACCGCTCATGAAGTCCACGCCTCTTGCGGCACAGAATTCTCGACCAAAAATTCTGATTGCACCCGAGCACGATCAATTCACCGATCCCACGGCTCTACGCGCGGCAACTTCTTCTTGGACGAACACAGTGATTGTGGAATTGCCTCACGTCGACCACTTCATTGCAATGGGTGCATTGGCTGCGTGCAAGAACGCACTGAACTCCGTGTTGGGTCAGATGTAACTAGGCAACTGGTCGCACGCGAATACCACGTGCGGTCATTTCTTCTTTTGCTTCGGCAATGGTGTGCTCACCGAAGTGGAAGATGGACGCGGCCAATACTCCCGTGGCGCCGCCTTCGGTGACTCCGTCGGCCAAGTGGGACAACGTTCCCACACCACCGCTTGCAATGACAGGAACACCCACGGCCGATGACACGGCGCGCGTGAGTGCGAGATCGAAACCGTCGCGTGTGCCATCTCTATCCATGGAAGTAAGGAGTATTTCGCCTGCACCCATCGACACGATTTTTTCGGCCCATGCAACGGCGTTCAATTCGGTTCGGGTGCGTCCTCCGTGCAGGTACACCAGCCAAGACTGTGTGTCGCCATCCCACTTAGCATCGATTGCACAAACCACGCATTGAGCGCCGAATTCTGCCGCAATGTCGGACACAAGTTCGGGGCGTTGCACTGCTGACGTATTCACACTGATCTTGTCGGCGCCAGCTCGCAACAATGTGCGGGCATCGCTGACCTCACGGATACCACCACCAACGGTAAACGGAATGAACACTTCTTCGGCCGTGCGCGAGACGACGTCGACCATGGTGTCGCGACCATCACTTGATGCGGTGATATCGAGAAACACCAATTCGTCGGCACCTTGCTGGTCATATTTTGCGGCGAGTTCCACCGGATCTCCCGCATCACGCAGGTCGACGAAGTTCACGCCCTTCACGACTCGACCATTCGTGACGTCGAGGCACGGAATCACACGCGCGACAATGTCGGTGTTCACTTCAGCACCGCCAATGCCTCAGCCACGGTGAACTTGGCCTCATAGATGGCTTTGCCCACAATCACCCCATCAAGGCCGACAACCGTGGCAAGTTCCTGTAGGTGCGCAAGAGAGCCGACACCTTCGTGGCGCGAGACGCTTCTGCCAAACCCTGGACATCTGGCCCCGTGAGCATGCCGTCACGAGAAATATCGGTGATGATGAAGGCAGATGCAAGCGGGAATGCCTGCAACAAATCGATGACGCGCTCGCCCGATGATTGCGTCCAACCGTGAGTGGCAGCAATACCCTCGCGATGATCCAGCCCGACGGCCACATTGATGAACCGTGCCACTTCGTCGACCAATGTTGGTTCAGCGACGGCGGCGGATCCCATCACCACTCGAGAGACGCCTGCATCTGCCAGGGCATCCGCGTCAGCGACAGTGCGTACTCCGCCACCTACCTGCAGCGAGGCGCGGCCTTCAAGTGCACGGGCCACGTTGGCGATGATGGGGCGATTGACGGGTTCTGCGCTCTTGGCGGCATCCAGGTCCACCATGTGCACCCACGTGGCGCCCTGTTCAACGAATGACAACGCGACAGCAACGGGGTCGTCTCCGTACACGGTGCTGTCGTCGTATTCGCCTTGGCGCAAACGCACCACTTTTCCACCCAACAAGTCGATGGCTGGATACAGATTCATGATGCGCTCGCTTCGTTCACGAAATTCTTCAACAGAGCAAGACCCGCCTGAGCAGACTTCTCCGGGTGGAATTGAGTGGCAAAAACATTGCCGCGTCGGAAAGCAACGTTGAGCGTTTCTCCATACTTCACCGTGGCCACCACGTCTTCGTCATGCGTGGGCACGCCATGGAATGAATGGACGAAATACATCCAGGGGTGCTCGCCCAGTCCGGCCAACAACGGGTCTTCACGACGCACTGTGAGTTGGTTCCACTGCATCTGTGGGCGCTGCACGGAATCCGGAATCCATTGCACCGTGCCGGGAATAACGCCGAGCCCACGTGCACGTGCGTCTTCTTCGCTGCTGTCAAACAACATTTGCATTCCCACACAGATGCCAAGAAAGGGTTTCCCACTCTCCACGACGTGGTGCACCACGGATTCCAATCCACTGGCACGCAATGAATCCATGCACGCACCAAAGGCACCAACACCAGGCAACACCACGGCGTCCGCGGAAGAGGCCACGGAGGCATCAGCTGTGAGTTCGGCTCGTGCACCGACATGTTCCAACGCTTTTTGAGCGGATCGAAGATTGCCAATGCCGTAATCAAGCACGGCAATGCGGGGACCAGAGGTCACGAAAGAACACCCTTGGTGGACGGAACTGACGTTGACTCCACGCGCACTGCATCACGCAAACAACGAGCAAGACCCTTGAATGCTGCCTCGATGATGTGGTGCACGTTGCGACCAGCCTTCAAGTTCACGTGCAAGGTCATCAGCGCAGATGTAGCTAGCGACGCAATGGCATGTTCGGCCAGCGATGGATCAAAAGCAGGATTACCCAGTGGCAAGCATTCGGGCATTTCAACGTTCCATGCCACAAACGGACGACCACTGAGGTCAAGAGAGATTTCCACCAATGCTTCATCGAGCGGGAAAGATCCACTGGCAAAACGACGAACACCAGCCTTGTTGCCCAACGCTTCATGCAACGCTTCACCCACACAAATGGCCACGTCTTCCACGGTGTGGTGGGTATCGATGTGTAAATCTCCGGTTGCCGCAATGGTGAGGTTGAATCCGCCATGACGCGCCAATTGCTCGAGCATGTGGTCATAGAAAGGAATGCCGGTGGAGATATTGGCCACTCCGGCGCCATCGAGGTCGATGGACACCTCAATGCTTGTCTCTTTGGTATTGCGGGAAACCTGGGCTGTACGTGCCATGTACCCATTCTCGCCGCTTACCCGAGGTTCACCGACGGCAATTTCGTGAAATTGGCGTTTCGGGTGTCAAATTATTCGGCGAGAGCCACCGCAAGAGCAGCCAAGAAGGCCGAATTCTCCGCTTCGGTGCCCACCGTGACACGCAAACATCCTTCGAGTCGGGGCCATGAACTGCAATCTCTCACCAGAACGCCCTGCCTGAGAAGCGAAGCCCATACGTTCTTGGCATCTGCATCGGTGGTGCGGAACAACACGAAGTTGGACCCACTGGGCCATACATGCACACCCAGGTCCCGCATTGTGCTTTCGATACGTCCGCGTTCCGACTTGATGATGGCGACGCGTTGTTCCATTTCTGCGGTGTATTGAAGAGCGGCAATGGTTGCTGCTTGTTTGAAGGCGTCCAGGTGGTACGGCAACGACGCAATGCGGAGGTCGTTGATGAACCACGTTGGGCCCACCACGTACCCCACACGCAAAGCAGCCATGGAGAGTGTCTTTGAGAACGTGCGGGTGACCGCAATGGGCTTGTCTTCTGACACCAGTTCCATCGCCGACCAGTCGGCAAATTCGGCATATGCCTCGTCGACCACCACGATTCCGCTGGCAACTTCCAACAACGCTTCGAGATTCTCCCGTGGCTCTACAAGCCCTGTGGGATTGTTCGGGTTGCACAAGAACGTGACAGCCGGTGAATGACGCACCACCAATCGTTCAATCTCCATTGGATCAAGTGTGAGATCTGCGCGACGCTCCCCTTCCACCACTTCGGCACCAGTGACGCGCGCAATTTGCGCGTACATCTGATACGTGGGTTCAAAGGTTGCGACGGTGCGACCTGCACCGCCATAAGCCAAGAGAATGGTTTGAATCACTTCATTCGAACCATTGGCAACAAACACCTGGTTCGGGTTCACTCCGTGACGTCGTGCGATTGCTTCGCACAATTCAGCAGCGGCACGGTCGGGATAACGATTCCAATCGATGGATTGCGCAATGGCGCCGATGGATTGCACCCAGTCTGTTGGTGGAGCAAACGGAGACTCATTTGTATTGAGACGCACCGGAACATCAACCTGCGGTGAGTGGTAGCCGCTCATCTCGCGAATCTGTTCACGGGGATTAAAACGAGTCACAGTGAAAACCTAGTGAAAAAGGGTGGCTCAGCGAGAGAGCTTTTCAGCACGTATGAGCAAGCGCTCGGCAGAGAGCAATGCCCTCTCTGCTTCATACATGGCCGTGGCGAGGTCTTCGGTGTTCGGCCCGAGTGATTCAATGAGGCCCGATACACGCGAGCGGTAGCGACCAATGGCATCTGCGGCGGCGCCCAATTCGGCGTGGACAGTGGAACTCATGATGGGAACGCTACTGGAACGTTCTTATTTCGACTTTGCCCGCGTCGGCATGTTGGATGACGGACAGATGTCTTCCAGCTCGCAGATATCGCATTTTGGTTTCTTCGCATCACACACACGACGTCCATGCAAGATGAGACGCAAGCTGAAGCGACCCCATTCTTTGGGTTCGATGAATCCGTTCAGCACCTTCTCCACCTTCACCGGATCTTCCTCGGTGGTGAGCCCGAGTCGGCGCGACAAACGGCCCACGTGGGTGTCGACCGCGAGTCCTGGCAAATCGAACACCACACTGCGCAACACGTTGCCTGTTTTTCTGCCGACGCCAGGCAACGTGACCAGATCGTCAAGGTCGCTCGGAATCTCGCCGTTGAATCGTTCCACCACATTGCGACCCATGCCGATGAGATTCTTGGCCTTCGTTTGGAAGAAACCGGTGGAACGAATAATCGTTTCCAGTTCCACCACATTTGCATTCGCGAGCGCCTGGGGTGTGGGGTACTTCTTGAAAAGTTCGGGCGTCACCATGTTCACACGGGCGTCGGTGCATTGTGCCGACAAAATGGTGGCTGCCAGCAACTCGTACGCATTGGAATGTGTGAGTTCACATTCGGCACCGGGGTACAACACCGCCAAACGTGAGGCCACTTCTTTGGCTCGTCCTGCAGGTGTTCTCGGCTTTCCCATTCCCCCGAAGGTACCCTGACCACGTGCGTACCTTCGAAATTCGGCGTCAAATGGACGCATCGGCTCTCGATGAAGTGTCGCAACTCATCTCCGATGCCTGGCGAGCAGATGGCACACGCCCCCTCAATGATCATTTGTGGCTGGACCTTCGCGAGGGTGGCCGACAGGGATTCGCGGGCGTTATTGCTCGCGACGCGGGACACCAGCACATTTTGGCGTATTGCCAAATTTCCAAGGGCAATGAATCGTGGTCGCTCGACCTTGTTGTGCATCCGCATCATCGTTACGACACCATGGAACTCGCGCCCGAACTCATTCGCCAGGCCCTTGAAGTGGTGTCGTTGGAAGGTGGAGGTCACGTGCACTGGTGGGTGTTTGAGCCCAACAACATTCACCGTCAGTTGGCCACAGACGCACGCTTACGTCCTGGTCGTCGGCTGCTTCAGATGCGCCGACCACTTCCGTTGTCTGCCGACGAAAAGAACGAATTGCAGAACTTTCCCACCTCGCACTTTCGAGTGGGCGAAGATGAAGATGCATGGCTCGCAGTGAACAACGCTGCGTTTGCCTCGCATCCTGAACAAGGCGGATGGAGCAGACACACCATTGAATCGCGCGAACAAGAACCATGGTTCAATGCTGAAGGATTTCGTATGCATTGGCTCAACAACGAGCTCGCTGGGTTCTGCTGGACAAAAGTGCACGCCGACCATCAACCACCACTGGGTGAGATTTACGTCATTGCCATTCACCCCAGCATGAGCGGACATGGTCTCGGACGCAAAATGACTTTGGCGGGCCTCCATCACTTGGAATCACAAGGAATCACCACTGCAATGTTGTATGTCGATGCCGACAATGCAGCCGCCGTTAGCGTGTATGAATCGTTGGGATTCTCCGCGCATCACAGTGAACACGCATTCGTGGGCGACATTCCATCACACACATCATCATGAAGACTCTCTACGACCCAACTCGCGAAGAAATCGCCGCCATTCTGGAGGGCGAAAAGAAGTACCGCCTCGATCAGTTGTGGACCGGCCTGTACACACACTTCAAGCGCCCGGGAGACATCAGCAATTTGCCTGCGGCATTGCGCGCCAAACTTGAAGCCGAGTTGCCAGAGTCGTTGATCGAGATTCGTCGCGAAACAAGTGCCGATGGCGACACCGTGAAGTTCTTGTGGCATCTCCTTGAGGGCCAACATCCCATTGAGACCGTTCTCATGTATTACGAAGACCGAGCCACCGTATGCGTGAGCACGCAGGCTGGTTGCGCAATGGCGTGCGGCTTTTGCGCCACCGGACAAGCGGGTTTCAACCGTCATCTCTCAGTGGGTGAAATCGTGGAGCAAGTGGTGCGCTCGGCTCGCGAGGCGGCATTGCGTGACCGCCGCATTGACAACATTGTGTTCATGGGCATGGGCGAACCGCTCGCCAACGAGGAATCTGTGTGGGGTGCCGTCGAACGCATTCACGACGACATTGGTATCTCCGCTCGACACATCACCATCTCCACGGTGGGAATCATTCCGGGCATCAAGGCGCTCACGAAGCGACCATTGCCGGTGAACCTCGCCGTGTCGTTGCATGCGGCACGCAATGACTTGCGCAATGAACTGGTGCCCATCAACAAGCGATACCCCATTGAAGATCTCATCAATACGTGCCGCACGTACTTGTTCGAAAAGCGACGCCGCGTCACCTTTGAATGGGCACTCATTAGCGGCGTCAACGACACCGATCGCGATGCCGAAGAACTCGCCGACCTCTGCCAAGAACTCTCGCCTGCTGCACACGTCAATCTGATTCCACTCAATCCCACACCGGGCTGGCCCACGGTGGGTAGTTCACCTGCGCGAGTGGATGCTTTCCAGCGACTGTTGCGGGAATTCGGGGTGAATGCCACGGTTCGCCAGAATCGCGGCACAGAAATTGCAGCGGCATGTGGACAATTGGCTGCTGGTCAGCCTGTCGCTGTTTCGTTGAAGTCCTCGCGATTGCCGGACTAGCGCAAGTACGTCGGGTTCGCCACACGAACCTTGTCTTCCACCACTGGCTTCAATACAGCCAATAACTGCATGAGTTCGTGGTCGTGTTTGCCGTCACGAATTCGTGCGGCCAATTCAGCGTCGGATGCAACATGCAGGTCCGCAAGGACGGATGCGTGCGTCGATTCTTGTGCTGCACCCAATTCAAGTTCACGCAGCACGATGTTCATGGAGTTGATGGCAACGCGAGTATGGAACTGCAGTCGACCTTCGACCGATGCAAGAACATCACGCTCCAACCATTCACGAATGGATTCCAGCAGCTCACTGGCTGTGGGACGGTCATGCGGCGCGGTCATTGTGCATCCTCCAACAAGAGTTCAATGAGGTCATATTCGTTTTCACATACTCGTCGACCAATGGCCGCAAGTTCATGACTGCGAACAAGCCCCGACAAATGTGTATGCGCTTGTGAGATGCAAATGATTCCCCATTTCAATGTGCCGAGAATTTCCCACCAACGGACCACCTCAAAATCAGGACGCACTCCCGACTCCGCTTCATATGCGTCGAATAGTTCCTCATACGAACCAAGACCAGCCGCAGGCAGTGCTCCGCCGAAACGCCACGCTCGTACACAGAGCCACCCGAGGTCTTCCATGGGATCACCAAGATGCGACAGTTCCCAGTCGAGAATGGCCGACAAGCCGTTGTGGTCCACCATCACATTGCCCAGTCGATAATCACCATGGACCACGGACGTGCCCGTTGAAATGGGCATGTTCTGTTCCAGCCATCGAAAAGCAACTTCGAACACCGGATGCGGTTCGCCCACTGTGTCGAGCGCCGTGCGATATCGACGTATCTGATCTTCTACGACAAGTCCAGGAACCTGGGATGGGTCGATGCGGTGCAACTGTGCCGCTGCTCTGCCCAACTGCCCCACCAGGTGTGAGCGTGCAGTGGTGAATTCCTCGTCACGAAGAATCTTTCTGGCGATCGTCTCTCCAGCAACTGCGCGCACGATCATGAATGGTCGTTCCAATGCCGTGCTCTCTGAACCATCAATCACCAGTTCGGGCACCGGAACTCCCGCAGCAAAGGCGGCCTTCAGCACGGCAGGTTCAGCACCCAAACCATTGGGTGTGCCGTTGCGAACGCGTTGCAACACGAAGTCTGAGTTGTCCGCGTTGAAGCGCCATGTTTCGCGTGATGCACCACCCGACAGACGACGCAGTTGAGAAACGGAAGCTGCACCCAGCACCGTGCGAATTGCCTCTGACATCTCTGCCACAACGTCATTCGTCATTCCCACACTCTTCCACGCCCGATACCGTGTTTCTCATGTCAGAGCACGTATCGGCCACACCGGTGATTGAAACCGAGAATGTCACCGTGGTACGCGAGGGTCGGAACATCCTCAATTCAGTGTCTCTGGCAGTGAACGCCACCGATAGGTGGGCAATTCTTGGGGCCAACGGATGCGGAAAAACCACGTTGTTGCGAATCATGTCGTTGTATTTGCACCCGTCAAAGGGCGATATCCGGGTGAATGGCCAATCACTGGGAACATTTGATATTCGTCCGGTGCGTCCACGCATTGCCTACATGTCGGCTTCTCTTGCTACTGACTTGCGATCCGACCTCACTGCACAAGACGTGGTGATGACGGCCAAGAACGGTGCGCTGGAAACGTGGTGGCACGAATATTCAGACGATGATCGAGCCAAAGCACTGCAATGTTTGGAACGCATGGGTGTCGCCCACTTCGCACATCGCAATATTGGTTCTTTGTCGTCGGGAGAACAACAGCGGGTCTTGCTGGGCCGCGTTCTCATGAACAACCCCATTGCGGTCCTCTTGGATGAACCCAGCGCTCGACTTGATCTAGGTGGACGTGAGCGTCTGGTTCAACTGCTGAACAAGTTTGCGACGGACAACCCCACTCTGCCGTCCGTGTTGGTCACTCACCACGTTGACGAAATTCCTGACAGCACTACCCATTGTGCACTTCTCAAGAACGGTTCACTGCTTGCTGCCGGACCCCTGCACGAAACGTTGACGTCTGCGGCATTGTCGGAAACCTTTGAAGTGAACTTGGTCGTAGAGGAACGACCGAATGGGCGATTGGGTGCTTACGCCCCCTGAACAACCTTCGCCAACTGCGCCTTGCCGGCGTCAACCTGTGATGCCAACACACGGTCCAGCACACCAGCTGTCCACAGAGTGCCGCCGTATTCCAGGTTCATGGTGACGGTGCATGCACTTCCTGCATCGTTGATGTCTACAGCCAGTCTCCAGGGAGAATGTTGCCGACCGTCCTGCTCATCACGTTCAAACACGATCTTCGATTCAGTGTTCACCGTTCTGGTCATTCGAATGCGCTTTGATCGTGCAAACACTCCCACCTTGGCGCGCAGTTCCACGTTCCAACTGTCATTTCCATCGGCCTCTACGGCATGCACCAATGACATCCAAGCTGGATACTTCTGCAAGTCGTTCACAAATGGCAGCACCACCTCGGGCGCAACGGGCAATTCCACTGATGACGAGTACTTCACACC
Organism: Ilumatobacteraceae bacterium; assembly: GCA_023254135.1. Taxonomy (GTDB): domain Bacteria; phylum Actinomycetota; class Acidimicrobiia; order Acidimicrobiales; family Ilumatobacteraceae; genus UBA2093. The sequence continues at coordinate 27,318 of JALQYL010000005.1, forward strand.
ATCACTCTTCTTCGTGTGATGGCTTTTGACCAAAAGCGCGGCCCAACAATCGACCGAACTTTGGGGCTTCGTCATCAACGACGTCGTCATCAACGACTTCAAGTGAGGCGCCCAAACGAGGCGACCATGGAATTGCCTGGGTTTCGTCGGGATCAAACAATGTCGGGATCACTTCTTCCACGACGGGAGCTTGTGGTTTCTTCACCTTTTTCGGAGAACGCTTCTTGGGTCTTGCGTCGAGAGCCTCTTGTGCCGCCACTTCTTCCGCCAATGCCTTGAACAAACGCGGAATTTCGTCGCGACGGTCATCGAGGGTCCAGCCTCGAGGAACCGTGAGGGCATTGGCATGTCGACGACACAATCGACCAGAGAGTTCTCGGTCGGACATTGCCTTGTTGTCGACCCACACCACCAGTGCAGCCTTGTCCATTCCGTACGAGACCTCAGCTTGGGCTGCACACCCAGGTCGTTCACATAGTCTTCGCACGACCATGACGCTAGATGATGTGATGGTGGGCGCAGAGGGACTCGAACCCCCGACCCCTACGATGTGAACGTAGTGCTCTAACCAGCTGAGCTATGCGCCCTTACGGGAAACTCAGGCTATCCAGCGGCTCTCATTTCTGCCACTTTCAATGTGCAACTGCCGATTTAATAGCCGTTTCGAACATCAACCAGGCCAACCAGCTCTTCGCCTGCCAAGTATTTCGCCACATTGGTGGTGATGCGTTCGGACAACAGTGGCACCGCCATCTCGGGTGTGTTGCCCACGTGTGGCGTGATGATGCAATTCGGCAGACTCCACAGTGGATGCTCAGCAGGCAATGGTTCTGGGTCGGTGACATCAAGCGCAGCACCACCAATCACGTTGTTCTGCAATGCCCACACCAGGTCATCGGTGACAATGTGCGCTCCACGCGCGACATTCACTATCCATGCATGGGGCTCCATTAATTCAAATTCCGGTCTCCCCAACAAACCGGTTGTCTCTGGTGTGAGCGACAACGCAAGAACCACAAGGTCGGCCCCCACCAAGGCATCAACAAGATTCTCCGTGCCCACCACCGTGTCTGCACCTTCAATGTGTTCCACTGTGCGACGCACGACAGTGATGTTGCACTGAAATGCCGTCAGCAATCGAATCAGCGACTCCGTGATTCCTCCGCCACCCACGATGGTGACATTGGCGTTCAACAAATTGCGGCCCACCGGGCCACTCCACGAAGTGGAACGCGCATATTGCGCCACATTGCGCATACCGGCCAATGCAAGAGCAACGGCATGTTCTGCCACTGGTTCTGCATATACACCCTTGCCGCACGTCCACGTGCGCGCGTCATCAATGATGGGAACAAAATTTTCAATTCCGGCAAACGGCACCTGCACCCATTCAATGTGCGAGTTCGCCTGCAACAAATTGTGGAGACCTTGTGGGTCTCGAGCGGCAGTCCACACAACCGCAGTGGCGTCGGCAGGTTCAACCAACTCTCCACCTCCGGCAATCACAGCATCTCTCACCCACTCAGGTGAACCGGCCGGCCCAATGGCGATGCGTTTGTGATGCTCCATATCGGTTTATTTTCCTGACGTTACGGGTCCCATGGCCTTGCGTTGGCGACGTGCCCCAACAACAAACCCAATCACCATGAGCGAAATGCTGCCCATGAGAATCATTGTGGCCAGCACGTTGATTTGCGGTGGAATGGCCACACGCGACGCGCCGAAAATTTGCAGCGGGAATGTCACCAATGAGCCCGCATTGAAGAATGTGATGATGAAGTCATCGATGGAGAGCGCGAATGACAGCAAGGCCGCCGCCAATATGCCCGGAAGTATGAGCGGAAATGTGACTTTCCAGAAAGCGCGTTGCGGAGTGGCACCCAAATCCATGGCGGCCTGCTCCAATGTCCAGTCGAATCCGCGGATACGTGCCCGCAATGTGACTGCCACAAAAGAGACCTGGAACATGATGTGGGCGATAATCACGGTGAGATAACCGAACGAAGTGCCTCTGGCAATGAACAGAGTTGCCAACGATGAACCCAGCACGATTTCGGGAGAAGTGAGAGGCAACACCAGGAACAGGTTCACAACCCCGCTGCCCTTGAACTTGTAGCGACTCAACGAGAGCGCGATCATGGTGCCAAGCATGGTGGCACATGCTGTTGAAATAACTGCCACCTTGAGACTCACCATCAAGGCATCCGTGAGTTCTGGCGAAGCGAAGGGGTGCGCCCAGTTCTTCAGCGTGAAACCGCGCCACACAATATTGAACTTGCCCTTGGGATTGTTGAACGAGAACAGCACGATCATGGCGATGGGTGCGAACAGATACAACATTGCGGCCACGGCCACGGCATTGATGAAGCGGCGTCCATTGCGCTGACGAGTACTTAATGCGCCAGTCACATCAATTCCTCAGTGCCCATGAACTTGGCATACACCAGAACCGAAACCGTGATGACCGACATAAGAACAAATGACATTGCGGTGGCAACGGGATAGTTCAACTGGCGCAAGAACTGATCTTGAATGGAATTGCCAATCATGGTGGTCTGTGGACTACCCAAAAATTGAGCATTCACGAAGTCTCCGGCGGCAGGAATGAACACCAACAAACTGCCGGCGAAGACGCCCGGCAACGACATGGGAAGAACCACCTTGCGGAACGCACCTGTGGCAGTGGAATACAAGTCCATCGCGGCATCCACCAGTCGCGCATCGATCTTTTCCAGACTCACGAAGATGGGCAGGATCATGAACGGCAAAAAGTTGTAGGTAAGACCACCGATGACGGCCGCCGGGGTATTCATGAGACGTCCGTTGTCCATGATGTGCAGCCACTCAAACACCTGTTCAACACCCAATTTGTTGATCAGACCCACGATTGGCCCTTCGTCTGCCAACAAGTTCTGCCATGCCAACGTACGAATGAGATACGAGGTAAAGAACGGAACAGCCACCAAGCCCAACAACACAGACTTGAACTTGCCGCCACGGAATGCAATCACATACGCAAGCGGATAACCGATGAGAAGCGTGAGCACTGTTGCTGCTGCGGCGTAGAAGAAACTACGACCGAACTGCGGACCAAAATCAGTGAGTGCGGTGGCGTAGTTACCCCAATGCCAGGAAAACGATGGCGAAAAATCGAAACGACTTTTCTTGGCCGACAATGACATTTCCAACATGGACCACAAGGGCGCCAGAAAGAAAAGACACAGCCACAAGATGCCTGGCTTCAACAAACCGTACGGTGCAAGAGCTCGACGTGTCTCGAGCCCACCCACAAATGCGGTCCACACGATGCCCAACACGGCGACGAGCATGAGAGACAGCACACCGATGGCGGCAGGCCCACTCACCCATCCGGCACCCAGCGACACCGCGCCCGCCGCAACGACGAGCATCACGGAAATCCCGACTCGTTCGGGTTTCTGCTCGATGAAGCGTGGAGTGGTCACACCAGGTTCTTTACGGGAGAATTCGTGGGTGGTGGCTATGCGCCAGTAATGCTGGCAAAACGCTCGTCGAACTTGGCTTCTTCAGCTTCCGCCAACGAACCCCATCCCTGCAAACGAGACACGGAGTCGGCATCGGGGAACACCAATGGGTTGTCGGCCAACGCAGCAGCCTCTCCACCCATCTTCACCAGTTCTTCACGAACACCCTTGACAGGCGAGAAGTAACCGGTGAAAGCCGTGATGCGAGCAGCATTCACTGGGTCATAGATGTAGTTCATCCACGATGACACGGAATCACTGTTCTCAGAACCCGCGACCCACATCATGGTGTCGTACCAGCTGGTGCCACCCTCTTCGGGGACTACGAAATGCACATCGGGATTGTCTTTGGCAATCTGCATAACGTCACCGGACCACGCAACGCACACCGCAAAGTTGCCGGTGTTGAGGTCGTCCATGTAGTCGTTGCCAGTGAAGGCACGAATTTGACCATCGGTCTTTGCCTTTTCGATCTTGTCGAACGCTTCGACGGCATCGTCATAGGTCTTGATGTCGGACAACTTCTTGCCCATGCCCATGAGAACGAGCCCGAGCGTGTCACGCATTTCGGTGAGCATGCCCACCTTGCCCTTGAATGCAGGATCGAAAAGGTCTTCCACACTCTTCAGGTCCTTGCCCGTTGCCTTCTTGTTGTATGCGATACCGGCGATACCTGTTTGCCATGGCAACTGATACTCGTTCTTCGGATCCCAGGATGGTGCAAGCAGGTCGTCGCGCAGGTTCTTCGCATTGGGAATTGCCGCTTTGTCCAGCTTTTGTGCCCAACCCAATTGAATCCAACGGTCTGCCATCCAGAAAGTGGGAGCCACGATGTCCGGAGCAATCTTTTGTCCCTTTGACAACATGGGCTGCACCTTGGCGAAGTACTCGTTGTTGTCGTTGTACGCCTCGGTGTACTTCATCTTGATTCCGGTGGCAGTTTCAAACGCCTTCACGGTCTCTGTATCGATGTATCCGGGCCAGTTCTCGAAATACAGCTCCTTCGCGCCTCCACCCGAGGAGGAACCACTGCTTCCACCGCACGCGGCGAGAATGGCAGGAAGTGACAATGCACCTGCTCCAACAAGTCCTGAACGAATCAGGAATTCACGACGCGAGTAGCGAGCGCCACGTGATGAAGGGTTGTTGTTGTTTTCCATATTCATTCTCCTTGCTGAGCGGTGTAGTGGAATTCCTGGCCGTAACGAATGTGTTACAGCGCTGCCTCAATTGAGTCGACATTGGTGGTGGTGGAACCAGCTGTTTCTGGCCAGCCACCCAAAACGTACGGCGATGTGGCCTGCCATGTAATTGTGCAATCTTGTCCGGGTTGCGGCGTGGCATGGGTGGGATCAATGGGTGCAAGTGCCACAACTTCCGTGTTGTCGCTGAGACGACCCACGATGCGCATGGATGAACCCTGAAACACCGTGTCGGTGACACGCACTGCCAAGCCCTCGACATTGGAGCCCAGAATGGCGTGCTCCGGGCGGACCATGACCGTGACGCGTGCACCAGTGGACACGTCGACCGAATCGGCGCATTGCGAAGATGACACGGCCACTTGAGCACCACCAGCAAGGTTGATGCGAACAACACCACCATCCACCGATGCAACCGTGCCTGGCAACAAATTGGCAGAACCAATGAAACCGGCAACGAACAAGGTTTGTGGCCGCATGTAGATGTCTTGCGGTGCACCTACTTGTTCCACGCGACCCTCGCTCATCACTGCAATACGGTCGCTCATGGTGAGCGCCTCGCCTTGGTCGTGCGTGACGAATACGAAGGTGATACCCACTTCACGCTGAATACGCTTGAGTTCGATCTGCATGGCCTCTCGCAATTTCAGGTCGAGAGCAGCCAACGGTTCGTCGAGAAGAAGCGCACTGGGGTAGTTCACCAGTGCACGAGCGAGCGCTACACGCTGTTGTTGACCACCGGACAATTGAGCGGGGCGGCGGTTGGCAAACTCGCCCAAGCGCACAACATCAAGCATTTCAGAGACGCGCTTCTTGGTTTCGGTCTCGCTGATTTTCTTGGCTCGAGGACCGAATGCCACGTTGTCGAAAACCGACATGTGGGGAAACAAGGCGTACTGCTGGAACACCGTGTTTACATTTCGCTTGTGTGGCGGAACTTGCGATACATCGGCGCCTTCCAACATCACGCGCCCATCGGTGGGTTGCTCGAAACCGGCGATCATTTTGAGGGTGGTGGTTTTGCCGCAGCCAGACGGGCCCAACATGGCAAAGAACTCACCCCGACCGATAGAGAAATCGGCTTCGTGGACGGCTACGAATGATCCGTACTGCTTACGTACATGGTCGAGTTTTACGACGGGATCATTTGCGTCCATCTCACCTCCAAACGGGGACTGGGAAAGGCTAACACCCAGACTCCCGCACACGGCTTTTCCGGAAGTCAGCTGTCGATATTGGCCATCACGTGCTTGATTCGGGTGTAGTCATCAAGGGCGTACGCCGACAGGTCCTTGCCGTATCCGGACTTTTTGTAGCCCCCGTGAGGCATTTCCGCCACCAAAGGGATGTGCGTGTTGATCCACACGCAACCAAAGTCGAGGCTCTTCGCCATTCTCATTGCTCGTCCGAAGTCACGGGTCCACACGGATGATGCCAATCCGTAGTCCACACCATTGGCCCATTCGAGCGCCTGGTCCTCATCATCGAATCGCTGCACCGTGATGACGGGCCCGAAGATTTCGTTCTGCACCATCTCGTCATCTTGACGAAGGTCAGCAACCACGGTGGGCGCGAAGAAGTATCCGTCACTCCCCACCTGATGTCCGCCGGTGACCACACGAGCATGTGATGGAAGTCGATGGATGAAGCCAGCCACATGCTCCAACTGACGCGCGTTGTTCAAAGGCCCATATGCCGCATCTTCATCACTCGGTGCACCTGCATGAATGGCGTTTGCTTGTTCGGCCAAAGCAGAAATGAATTCGCTGTACACCTTTGGGCCGCACAACACGCGAGTGGCGGCCGTGCAATCTTGACCTGCATTGAAGAATCCGGCAGCGGCGATTCCGGCAGCGGCCGCCTCTATGTCTGCATCGTCGAACACGATGACGGGTGCCTTTCCACCCAGTTCAAGATGCGTTCGCTTCAATCCGTGCGACGCAGCTTCTGCCACTTCCATGCCCGCGCGCACCGAACCGGTGATCGACACCATTGACGGAGTCTCGTGCGACACCATCAGGCGACCCGTTTCGCGATCTCCACACAAAACGTTGAACACACCAGCTGGCAGGAATTCTGACGCTATTTCGGCAAGGAGCGTGGTTGTGGCTGGCGTGGTATCGGAAGGTTTCAACACCACGGTGTTGCCCGCGGCAATCGCCGGAGCAAACTTCCAAACCGCCATCATCATGGGATAGTTCCACGGTGCGACCTGCGCACACACGCCCACGGGTTCACGTCGAACGAATGATGTCATGTTTGCCATGTATTCGGCTGCGGCCTTGCCCTCGAGCATGCGAGCCGCACCGGCAAAAAATCGAATCTGATCCACCATCGGTGGAATTTCTTCGCTCATGGTGAGCGCAATCGGCTTGCCCGTGTTCTTCACCTCGGCAGCCACCAGTTCCTCGGCACGCGCTTCAACAGCATCAGCAATTCGATACAACGCGAGGGAACGTTGCGACGGCGTTGTCTGACTCCACGAAACAAAAGCATCCGCAGCCGCTTTCATCGCGCGGTCCACATCGACGGCAGCGCTTAATGCGGCGGTGGCGTACACCTCGCCGGTAGACGGGTCGATGATGTCGGTGGTGCGACCATCTGCGGCATCGACGAATTGTCCGTTTACGAAATTTCGAAAAGTGGCCATACCCAAGGATTCCACAAACCACGACTGCCGTTCATCACGCCCCTGCGATACCGTCCTATTGCATGAAGAAGGCTGTTGCATCCGTCGGCGTTCCCACAGAAATAAAGCAATCGGAAGGCCGAGTCGCCATCACCCCCGATGGAGTCCGCGAATTTCATCGGTTGGACATTCCAGTACTGGTACAGGCCGGGGCTGGAGAAGGCGCCTTCATCAGCGACAGCGAGTATGTCGCTGCAGGCGCCACGATTGTGAAGTGCGCTGCCGACGCATGGAATTGCGAGCTGGTCGTGAAGGTGAAAGAGCCGCAGGACAGTGAATTTCAATACCTTCGCAAGGATCTCGTTCTCTTCACCTATTTGCATCTTGCGGCGTATCCAAAAGTTGCCGATGCGTTGCTCGCATCAGAAACCACGGCGCTCGCATACGAAACGGTGCAACTAGCCGACAACACGTTGCCATTGCTTGCTCCCATGAGCGAGGTGGCCGGCCGACTGGCACCTCAAATGGGTGCACACTTCTTGGAAAGGCACAACGGCGGGCGCGGCATGTTGATGGGCGGGGTTCCTGGCGTACCACCTGCGCGTGTTGCAGTGCTCGGCGCCGGCAATGTTGGCTGGAACGCGGCTCACATTGCAGCGGGCATGGGAGCAGAAGTCATTCTTCTCGACAAGAACATCGAACGCCTTCGCTCTCTCGATCCGTTGTTGAAAAATCGAATGACGACCCTCGTATCCAACCATGGTTCGGTGGAGCGAATAGTGCGCGACGTAGATGTGGTGATTGGCGCGGTTCTTGTGCCCGGTGGACGTGCACCGGTGGTGGTCACCGAGGAAATGGTGGCTTCGATGAAGCCTGGTTCGGTCATTGTCGATGTTGCCGTTGATCAAGGTGGATGCATTGCCACCACCCACGAAACAACCCACGCCGACCCCACGTATGTTGTTGACGGTGTGGTGCACTACGCCGTGGGCAACATGCCAGGCGCAGTACCACGCACCAGCACGTTTGCTTTGGCCAATGCCACTCTTCCATTCCAGGTGCAACTCGCTCAGTGCGGAGCAACGGAAGCCATACATACGGTTCCCGCCCTTGCGCACGGGCTCAACACCTACCGCGGTGCGCTGACCTGCGAACCAGCAGCGCATGCACTGAACAAACCTTTCACTGCGCCACTCACCGCGACTGGGGTCTAATTTGGGGTGATGCCTACCCCCGCAGCCGAACTAGACATTCCGGTCATTCCACTCCTCGCCGACGCAAAGCGCGAGGAGCGCCAGAAGTTGTTGCGGGACACTGCAAAACAAAGTTGGCTTGCACGAACTGAAATTGGATACACCGTTCTCACCTACGAAACCGTGATGGGAATTCTGCGTGACAAACGCTGGCATTCGGCTGCCGGCTTGGTATCCGAACTGAAAGGCATCAAGGACGAGGAATTTCTGGCCAATCGTCGCGTGTCAATTCTGAGCGCGGAAGGCGACGTCCATGTTCGCCTCCGTCGCCTGGTGGCACCTGCATTTTCTCCACGAAGCGCAGACCGACTTCGTCCATTCATGCGCGAAACAGTGAATGGTCTGGTCGATGCGGTAGCGCCGCACGGCCGTGCAGAAGTGGTGCGCGACATTTGCGAGCCCTACCCCATTCCCATTATCTGTGAATTGCTGGGCGCGCCGAAAGAAGATTGGCAATCGTTCAGCGTCTGGGCCACCGATGTGTTGCGCGTGTTCAGCGACACCGTGGCGCAGGAAACAAAGATCATCATGAAGGCGCGCAACGAGTTGAATGAGTACTCGCGCACACTCATCGAACAACGCCGCAATGTGCCACTCGATGACCTACTCACCGATCTCATCAATGCAGAAGAAGCTGGCGACAAACTCACCACCGAAGAATTGGAAACAATGGTGGAGGCCATCATCGTGGGCGGAACAGACACCACACGCAATCAATTGGGGCTGGCCCTCGCGTTGTTCGCCCAACACCCCGATCAATGGGACATGCTGCGCAATGATCCATCGCTTGCGCCGCGCGCAGTGGAGGAAGTGATGCGTTTCTCTGGCGCAGTGGGCGGCACCATTCGCTTCGCCTCGGAAGACATTGAGTACAACGGCGTGTTGTTCCCCAAGGGCACATTCATGAGCGCTTCCATGTCGTCAGGCAACTTCGATGAATCTGTGTTCACAACGCCGGAGACTTTCAACATCATGCGCGAACCAGCAGGACATCCGCACATGAGTTTTGGTGCCGGTATTCACTACTGCTTGGGCGCATCACTTGCTCGTGCCGAGTTGCAGGAATCGTTCAACGTGTTGGCCGCACGAATGCCCAAACTTGCACTTGGTGGCGATATCACCTTCAAACCAACTGGTGTCGGAATTTTCGGCCCCGCATCGTTGCCCATCACATTCGAAGCTGGTCATTAACGGGCCACCGACCCGCCACAACGGGCGTGCGCGAACTAGCGTGAGAACGCCCCCGTTATGACGCCTCCCACTCCCGACACCAAACCTGGCAAACAGCCACCGAAACCCGGTACTGCTCGCGCCGCCTTTGCGTATCGTGATTTCCGCATCATTTGGACATCCAACTTCCTGTCCAGCATCGGTACATGGATGCAAAACGTGGTGTTGCCCGCCTACGTGTACTCACAGACAAAGAGCGCGGGCATTGTGGGCATCTTCATTTTCGCCCAGCTCGGACCATTGCTTCTGTTGTCCATCCCTGGCGGTGTCATCGCTGACCGGTTTGACCGTCGCAAGTGGCTCACGTTCACCCAGCTCATGCAATTGGCAGGGTCTGTGTTGCTCGGCTTCTTCGCCATGTGGCATTCGCCCATTTGGTGTCTGTTCATTGCACAGACCAGCGTGGGAATCGGCAATGCATTGAACGCACCGGCATTCACAGCAGTGATGCCAAGTTTGGTACGCCCTGAAGACCTAGGTGGGTCCATCAGCTTGTCCTCGGCTTCGGTGAATGGGTCGCGCGTTACGGGCCCCATCTTGGTGGCCCTCATGATGAGTTGGGGCGTCACCACCAGCCAGGTGTTCATGTTCAACGCCGCCACCTATCTGTTTGTTGTGTGGTCCATTCGCCAGGTCACGTTGCCACCGAACAACAACAAGCGCGAAGCCGGCATGAAGTCGTTCACCGCAGGTTTCCGAGTGGCTCGCGACCGCAAGTCCGTGGGTCGCATGTTGCTCACCATGTGTACTTTCTCGCTGATCAGCCTCCCCTACGTGGGACTCTTTCCTGCTGTCGCTCACCTGGCTTTCGACATTCCCGCCAAGTCAGTGACCTACAAATGGCTGTACGCCACGTGGGGCTGCGGAGCACTGGTGGGCGCTTTGGCCATTGGCACTGTTCTTGCGGGCACAGACAAACGAAAAACGGCGCAACGCGGTTTCGCATTCTTTGCGGTTGCACTCACCGCATTTGCGTCTGCCCGCGGATTACCGATGGCGTTCATCACCGGTTTCATTCTCGGCATCTCATACTTCGGCACCACCACCTCTCTCATGACAGTGATGCAAAGCCGTTTGGAAATTGAAATTCGAGCTCGAGTGATGGCTTTGTGGTTCATGAGTTTTGGCGGCACCATTCCCATTGGCAACGTGATATTTGGGCCCCTGATGGACAGTATTGGTGCGCGCCCCGTTCTCTATATCGGCGCAGCGTGGGCACTGTTTCTCTCGTGGTTCTGCGACATCAAGAAGATCGACGACGCCGAAATCGCTGCAACAGCGACGGCGAACTAATCAGTATTCCAACACCAACTTTGTGACCACACGTTCGGTGGCGGCTGCTCGAGAACCCTTCACCAGCACGGTCGTTGGTTTCAGTGATCGCACTTTTGCCAACACCTCCTGCAATGACAAGGCTTCTCCCCCATACAACGTGGTTTCGAACGGCACCACCGTGATTCCGAGTGCCTTTGCCTCTTCGGCTATGAGCTGATGAGCGATCTCTGCGTCGGGCACTTCCGCCATTGCACCAAGCACCGCCACGCGAACACCATCCGCATTTGCGAGTGCGTGCAATGCAGCTTTCATAGACAGCGTGTTGGCGTTGTAAGAATCATCCAGCACACGCAGCCCGCGATTACCCGTACGCCAACTCATTCGACCCCATTGGCCGGTCGCATTCTTCAGTGCTGCGACAGACGCGTGAATGTTGATGCCGCACGAAATACCAACGGCAACTGCAGCAGCCGCATTGGCCACCATGTGCTCACCGGGGAACGGCACACGCACTTCTGCAGTTTCGCCACTGCATGTGAAAATTCCGGTGGCACACCCATTGGTGTCATACCCGAGAGCTTTCCATCGCAGGTTCGATTCTGACGACGAGCCATACGTGAATAATCGACTGCTCACTGCACCCATTCGTTCCACCATTGCCTCATCATCGGAGTTCAAGATGGCCACGCCGTCTGCTGGCAATGAATCGATTAATTCAAATTTTGCCCTGGCAACACCTTCTCGGCCACCAACGCGTTCCCCATGTGCATCCCCGATGTTTGTGAGCACGCCAATGTGCGGCATGGCCACATCACACAATCTCTTGATCTCACCGAATCCGCGCATACCCATCTCCAACACCAACGCATCGCAGTCGTCGGGCGCATTCAGGATTGTGGCAGGTACGCCAATGTCATTGTTCAACGAGCCAGATGGCGCATGCGCATGTTCGAATCCGCTGTTCAACACCGCGAACACAAGGTCTTTGGTACTGGTCTTGCCAGCCGACCCAGTGATTGCCACCACGCGATGCGCATGAAATGCGGGCAAGGTTTGCACCAGTGCATGCGCCACCTGTGCGATCGCCAACACCGTGTCGTCCACCTCCACACACGGCATGAATTCAGCCGCTTGACCACGCGCAACAATGGCAAACGACGCCCCAGCGAGACTTGCCTGTAAGAGAAACTGATGACCGTCTGCATCACCTTTGATGGCAACGAAGGCATTACCGGGCTGCAATACGCGACTGTCAAATGCAATTCCGTCAGCGACACAATCTGCTCCCACAAGGGTTCCGGATGTGATTCGCGCGACATTTGAGGCCTCGAAGCGCATGTGCCGACCCTAGTGGCGAGTACCGTCTATCCGATGGACACCAACGACAATCGCACCACCCTCGTGGTTCTTTTTGGTGGTCAATCGGCCGAACACGATGTCAGTTGCGTGACCGCGGCACACGTGTTGCGCGCGGCAGATCCGACAACGTATCGAACAGTTCCTATTGCCATTGACCGCAATGGCCAATGGCATTCTCCACAACTTGCACAGTTGCCCGCGGGTGGTGCGAATCCAGCGACACTTCCCGACCGTTTGGAGGCAACGGGTGACGCAACGGGACCTTCCGCCATCAGCGCACTCACCGCTGCATCTGACGTCGTGGTGATGCCCCTCATCCATGGCCCCTTGGGCGAGGACGGCACAGTGCAGGGTCTTCTTGAATTACTGGATCTGCCCTATGTGGGAAGCGGCGTGTTGGCAAGTGCTGTTGCCATGGACAAAGGCGTTGCCAAGACAGTGTTCGCACAAGCAGGCGTGCCCCAGGTTCGTCACAAAACGTTGCGTGAAGACAAGGTGTCTCCGTCATCACTTGAATCAGTGGCCATTGAGATTGGTTTCCCCATGTTCGTGAAGCCGGCCAACATGGGGTCGTCTGTCGGAGTCACCAAAGCACACAACGCCGAGGAACTGCAGCGAGCCGCTCGCACGGCGGCCACCTACGACGAGTGGATCATCTTCGAAGAAGCTGTTGTCGCGCGCGAAATTGAGGTGGCAGTAATCGGCAACCGAGCACCACGTGCGTCATTACCAGGCGAAATCACGCCAGGTAATGAGTTCTACGACTACGAAGACAAGTACGTCACCGATTCCGCCGCCCTCACCATTCCGGCCACCCTTACGTCTGAGCAAACCGAGGAAGTGCGCGCACTGGCTGTTCGCGCATATGAGGCGTTGCATTGCGAAGGCATGGCTCGCGTCGACTTCTTCTTCGAAGAGAATGGCCGCGGCTTCATGTGCAACGAAATCAACACCATTCCTGGCTTCACCCCGATTTCCATGTACCCAAAAATGTGGGCGGCGTCGGGTCTTGAGTATTCATCACTGATTGATGAACTGGTGCAACACGCTCGTGAACGTCACGCGCGTCGCAAGCGCAACACGCAGCGTTAGAAAATCAACTGCCCGAAGCGGGCATATTGATGGTTTGTCCGGGCAGCAACACTGTGGTGTTGATATCGGGCCAACCATTTGCCGACAACAACGACGCATACGACACACAGAATTTCGTCTTGATGCTGTAGAACGAATCACCCTTCTGGATGACATACGTGCCTGCGGGACGATTGTTGCATCCGGGACCCACAGGACCAGGAGCTGTTGTGGCGCCGGGAGCAGTGGTGCCACCAGTGGGTGCAGTGGTGGCTGCCGGAGTCACGGCACTGGGCGGAATCTTCAAAGTTTCGCCGGGGTACGGAAATTGTGATGGAGACACCATGGCGTTGTACGCCAACAAGGCCGTCACAGAGATGCCGTACTTACTGGCCACCTTGATGGGCGTATCGCCGGACTGCACCACATATGTCTGCTCCGCGCCTGCGGCACCCGGAGGCAATGTGGTGGTGGTACCGGGTGCGGTACTTGCAACAGGTGGAATGGTGGCGAAGTTGGTGGGTGTCACGTTCACCACGGTGGTGGCCACACCCAAGGTGTCCCCGCCGCACGCAGACAACGAAGTTGCAAATACCGCCGCGCACACCGATGCGGCCGCGATGCGACCGAATGATGGGCGAGCGAATGAAGTGAACACGAGTATCAACAGTAGAGGCTCACGCGCACCAAACGGTGGCGCTTCGCGCCGTTAGACCAGCGGACGTGCCGTGGGCGGAATAGGTGCAGGCAATGATGATGAGCCCATGAGATAAGCATCCACACCAGCCGCACACGAGCGACCCTCGGCGATGGCCCACACAATGAGGCTCTGACCACGACCCATGTCACCAGCCACGTAGACACCAGGAACATTGGTGGCATATTGCGCATCACGGGCCACGTTGCCACGCTCGTCAAATGCCACGCCGAGCTGTTCGAGCCATGAACCCTTCTCTGGGCCAACGAAGCCCATCGCAAGGAACACAAGGTCAGCTGGAATCTCAAGATCCGTGCCTTCCTTCTTCTCGAACTTGCCGTTCACCATCTCCACTTCGTGCAACAAGAGCGCACGAACATTTCCGTTGCCGTCGTCGATGAAGCGCTCGGTGTTCACGCTGTACATGCGCTCGCCACCTTCTTCATGCGCAGACGTGACTTTGTAGACCATGGCGAATTGCGGCCATGGGTTGCCAACAGTGCGCGTGTCGGCGGGACGAGGCATGATCTCCAACTGGATCACTTGTTTTGCACCTTGACGCAATGCAGTACCCAGGCAGTCAGCTCCGGTGTCGCCACCGCCGATGATTACTACGTTCTTGCCAGCTGCATGAATGGCAGGCATTTCAAAGTCGCCTTCTTGCACCTTGTTGGCCAATGGCAGGTATTCCATTGCCTGATGGATGCCCTTGAGTTCGCGACCCGGCACAGGCAGGTCACGCCATGCGGTGGCACCACATGCCAACACAATGGCATCGTGCGAAGCGCGCAACACTTCAATGTCTACAGCGCCACCAACATCTGCACCAGTGCGGAACTCCGTTCCCTCTGCTCGCATTTGTTCGATGCGGCGATCAACGTTTGACTTTTCCATCTTGAATTCAGGAATGCCATAGCGCAACAAGCCGCCGATGCGATCGGCGCGTTCGAGCACCACCACATCGTGGCCAGCACGTGTGAGCTGTTGAGCTGCGGCAAGACCAGCAGGTCCACTACCGATGACAGCAACACGCTTGCCCGTCTTCAACGACGGAATCTGTGGCGTCACCCATCCTTCGTTCCATGCATGATCGATGATGGTGACTTCCACCTGCTTGATGGACACGGGATCCTGGCTGATGCCAAGAACGCATGCCGACTCACAAGGAGCTGGGCACAACCGACCGGTGAACTCGGGGAAGTTGTTGGTGGCGTGCAAACGCTCGATGGCTTCACGCCAATGTTCGCGATACACCAAGTCATTCCAGTCAGGAATGAGGTTGCCAAGTGGACATCCGTTGTTGCAGAACGGAATACCACAATCCATGCAACGACCTGCCTGGGTGTTCAGCACCTCACTAGGAAACGGCTCGTACACCTCTTTCCAGTCCTTGAGGCGCAACTCCACTGGTCGACGCTGAGGACCTTTGCGGTCCCACTTCAGAAATCCGGTTGTCTCACCCACGAGCAGCCTCCATCACCATGTTTGCTGTTGCTTCTTCATCAAGACCCTTTGCTTTCGCATCGGCCAAAACGTTCAGCACCTTCTTGTAATCGCGTGGCATGACCTTGCGGAAGCTGGAGACTTCCACGGTCCACGCATTCAATACACGATCGGCAATTGCCGAACCCGTGAAATCGCGATGACGCTCGACGGTTGCGCGCAACCACTCTTCGTCTTCACCACCCACATGTTCCAGGTCCACCATCTCGTAGTTCATGTTCGAGGCAAGAGCACCGTCTGGGTCGTACACATATGCGATACCGCCCGACATACCTGCCGCGAAGTTACGACCGGTGGGTCCGAGGACGACCACTCGTCCGCCCGTCATGTATTCGCACGCGTGATCACCCACGCCTTCCACAACGGCGGTTGCTCCGGAGTTACGCACACAGAAGCGCTCGCCCACGGTGCCACGCAGGAAGATTTCTCCACCTGTTGCTCCGTAACCGATGACGTTGCCTGCAATCACGTTCTCTTCAGCAACCAATGTGGCATCGCGGTGTGGATGCACGATGATGCGTCCACCCGAGAGTCCCTTGCCCACGAAGTCGTTGCCATCACCCTCCAACCGCATTTCAATGCCGGCGGGAACGAATGCACCAAAACTCTGACCAGCGGAACCGGTGAAGTGAATCTTGATGGTGCCATCGGGAAGTCCGGCGCCACCCCATGCGCGAGTAACGGCGTTACCCAACATGGTGCCCACGGTGCGGTTCACGTTCTGAATGGGTACTTCAATGCTCACGGGCTTTGCATCTGCAATCGCCGCGCTTGCACGAGTGATGAGTTCGTTGTCGAGAGCCTCACCCAAACCGTGGTCTTGACCAATGGAGTTGTACGGCGTGGAGTTGTACGGGTTCAACGGCGTGGCCAGGATTGGCGAAATGTCGAGTCCCTGTGCCTTCCAATGGTTCACGGCCTTGCGTGAATCAATCATTTCCACATGACCCACTGCTTCTTGCAACGTACGGAAGCCAAGTGCGGCCAAATACTCACGCACTTCTTCGGCGATGTATTCCATGAAATTCACCACGAACTCTGGTTTGCCGGAGAAACGTGCACGCAATGTGGGGTTCTGTGTGGCGATACCAACAGGGCACGTGTCCAGGTGACATACACGCATCATGATGCAACCACTGACCACCAATGGCGCAGTGGCGAAACCAAATTCTTCAGCACCCAACAACGCAGCAATCACCACGTCGCGACCCGTCTTCATCTGACCGTCGGCCTGCACCACAATGCGGTCACGCAGACCATTGAGCATGAGAGTTTGCTGCGCTTCAGCAAGACCCAATTCCCACGGTGCACCTGCGTGCTTCAACGAAGTAAGCGGTGAAGCACCAGTGCCACCGTCGTGACCCGAGATAAGGACCACATCGGCCTTGGCCTTGCTGACACCAGCAGCCACCGTACCCACGCCCACTTCGGCCACCAGTTTCACGTGTACGCGTGCAACGGGGTTGGCGTTCTTCAGGTCATGAATGAGTTGCTTGAGGTCTTCAATGGAATAGATGTCATGGTGCGGCGGAGGACTGATGAGACCAACACCTGGCGTGGAGTGACGCGTCTTTGCCACCCACGGATACACCTTGTGTCCGGGCAATTGTCCGCCTTCACCAGGCTTAGCGCCCTGCGCCATCTTGATCTGGATGTCGTCAGCGTTCACCAAGTATTCGCTGGTGACACCAAAACGACCCGACGCAACCTGCTTGATGGACGAACGCTTTGAATCACCATTTGCCATGGGCGTGAAACGTTCAGGATCCTCGCCACCTTCGCCGGTGTTGCTCTTGCCACCAATGCGGTTCATGGCCACCGCCAGGGTTTCATGTGCTTCAGCAGAAATGGAGCCGTAGCTCATTGCTCCGGTGGAGAATCGCTTCACGATTTCCGAAACGGGCTCGACCTCATCGATGGAAATTGCAGGACGAACGCCGGTGCGCAACTCGAAAAGACCACGCAATGTTGCAAGGCGTTGCGACTGATCGTCCACTGCGGCGGTGTACTGCTTGAACACGTCGTAGCGACCGCTGCGTGTTGCATGCTGCAGGCGATACACGGTTTCAGGGTTGAAAAGGTGGTACTCCCCTTCACGACGCCACTGGTATTCGCCGCCCAACTCCAACTTGCGGTGCGCACGAAGGTCGGGACGTGACGGATGAGCCGTTGCATGACGTGTTGCCACTTCTGCAGCAATCTCATCGAGTCCGATGCCACCCAAGCGCGACACGGTGCCGGTGAAGAATTCATCAACGAGATCTTGCGAGAGACCGATTGCTTCGAAGATTTGTGCACCGGTGTAGGAAGCCACGGTGGAAACGCCCATCTTCGACATCACCTTCAACACACCCTTGCCGGATGCCTTGATGTAGTTCTTGATGGCCTTGTGTGGGTCCATGCCGCCCAACATGTATGCACCATCACCATCGTGATCCGCGATCATGTCCTCGATTGTCTCGAAGGCGAGATATGGGTTGATGGCGCCGGCGCCAAAACCAATGAGCAACGCCATGTGGTGCACTTCGCGTGCATCGCCACATTCAACAATGAGTCCCACTTGCGTGCGACGCTTCTCACGAATGAGGTAGTGATGCACGGCACTTGTGAGCAGCAACGACGGGATAGGCGCGAACACCTCGTCCGAGTTGCGGTCGCTCAACACGATGATGCGAGCGCCATTGTCGATTGCTTCTGCCACTTCTGCACGCACCTTGTTCAGTGCGTCGCGCAAGCCGGCGCCACCATCGGCCACGCGGTACAAACCACTCACCACGTGTGTGGCGAGATGACCATGAGTGCCTTCATCGTCAATGTGAATGATCTTGGCCAATTCATCGTTGTCGAGAATGGGGAACGGCAATGACAACTGGCGACAACTTTCGGGACCAGGTGCCAACAAGTTGGCTTCAGGACCAACGCCGGTGCCCACCGAAGTGACCACTTCTTCGCGAATGGCGTCAAGTGGCGGGTTGGTGACCTGTGCGAACAATTGCTGGAAGTAGTCGAACAACAAACGTGAACGATCAGACAACACGGCGATGGGCGTGTCGGTACCCATGGAACCCAATGGCTCTGCACCGGTACGTGCGGTGGGCGCGAGGATGACCTTCAGTTCTTCTTCGGTGTATCCAAACATTTGCTGACGGCGCGCAACGCTGTCGTGACTGTGCACCACATGTTCACGTGGTGCCAGATCGTCGAGATGCGTGAGTCCCTTTTCCAACCATTCGGCGTATGGGTGTTCCGATGCCAACTGCATCTTGATTTCATCGTCGTCAATGAGACGACCTTGTGCAGTGTCAATGAGGAACATACGACCGGGTTGCATACGGCCCTTGCGCACGATGCGCTTCTGGTCGATGTCGAGAACTCCGGCCTCACTGGCGAGCACCACGAAACCGTCGCTGGTGACCCAGTAACGACCGGGACGCAGACCATTGCGGTCCAGCACCGCGCCAATGAGTGTTCCGTCGGTGAAACACACATCGGCGGGGCCATCCCATGGCTCCATCATTGATGCGTGGAATTGATAGAACGCGCGCTTGCGCGGATCCATGCGCTCGTTGTTCTCCCATGCCTCGGGGATCATCATGAGCAATGCGTGCGGCAGTGAACGACCAGCGAGATGCAACAACTCCAGCACCTCGTCGAAGCTTGCCGAGTCACTCATTCCGGGAGCACAGATCGGGAACGCACGGTCGAGACCTGGAATGAGATCACTCTGCAGCAGTGCCTC
>JALQYL010000060.1 GCA_023254135.1 Ilumatobacteraceae bacterium
GGCGACCGGCTGCATCGTCACCGTTCTCGGTGGTGAAGTTCGTGAATCCGGAGATGTCAACGAAAACAAAAGTTCTTGGCACTCGCATGTTGTCCTCCACCTTAGAGCAACTAGGTTGCGGATATGACTGCGAGATTCACCTACTCACGCTGGGATGGCACGCAAAAGGGCTTTTCCATGGATGCAGAGGGCATTCTCGACGAACTGAGCGAGGATTTGCTGTATCACGGTGACCTCAACGCGGCTCTTCGTCGGTTGATGCGCGAAGGCATGCGCGATAGTGAAGGCAACCGAGTAGACGGCATTCGCAAGATGATGGATCAAATTCGTCAGCGCAAGAAAGAAATCGAAGAGAGCGGCGATTTGGGTGGTGTGTATTCGGAAATTGCCGAAGCACTGAAGGACATCGTTGATGAAGAGCGGCTTGCAGTGGAGAACGCGGTGCGCGATGCCGAGCAATCTGGCGATGAACGTCGCATGGAAACCGCGCGCGATGCAGCCATGGAGCGCAACTTCCGTCTTGACATGATGCCCGAGGATCTGGCCGGCATGGTGCGCGAAATGCAGAACTACGACTTCCAGTCGAAAGATGCGCAGCAACGATTCGACGAACTGATGGACAAGTTGCGCCAGCAGATGATGCAACAAGTCGTCGATCAAATGTCCGAAGGAATGCAGAACATGTCACCAGAAGACATGACGCGCATGAAAGACATGATGGCCGAGCTGAATCAAATGATTGATGCGCGCGAGCGTGGTGAAGACCCACACTTCCAGGAGTTCATGGAGAAGTACGGCGACTTCTTCCCGGAGAATCCGCAAACACTCGATGAGTTGTTGGAGAACATGGCTCAGCGCATGCAGGCCATGCAAGATTTCATGAACTCACTCACTCCTGAACAGCGCTCGCAGTTGCAGCAGTTGCAAGAGCAACTCATGGAAGACATGGACCTCAGCAATCAGGTACAGCAGTTGGGTCAGAAGTTGCAGCAAATGTTCCCGCAAGATGGTCCGCCGAACGGCTACAACTTCCGTGGTGAAACACCCATGGACATGCAACAAGCCATGGACGCCATGCAGGAGATGAGCCAACTCAATCAAATGCAGCAAATGATGAGCCAGGCCAGTAATCCATCGCAGTTGTCGGAAATCGACCTCGACAAAGTGCGTGAATTGTTGGGTGAGGAGTCAGCCCAGTCCCTAGAGCGTTTGGCCGAAATGACCAAAATGCTGGAGGAAGCGGGCCTCATCAACAACAAGGAAGGCAAGCTCGAACTCACTCCGCGGGGCCTTCGTTCCATTGGCAACAATGCCTTGCGTGAACTCATGAAGAAGATCACGAAAGACCAGTTCGGTCAGCATCGCACCACCGACGAAGGTAGCGGTCACGAGCGCACCTACGACTCGAAGCCATATGAGTTTGGTGATCCGTTCCGACTTGACCTTCACAAGACCATTCGCAATGCAGTGTCACGTGGTGGCTCGGGAACACCGGTGCAACTCACGCCAGAAGACTTTGAGATTGAACGAGTGGAACACAACTCCACGGCGTCCACGGTGCTCATTCTTGACTTGTCGTTCTCCATGGTGCAGGCAGACCGTTTCGTGCCAGCGAAAAAAGTAACGATGGCATTGCACTCACTCATCAGTTCGCAATTTCCACGCGACTACTTGTCGGTGATCGGCATGAGCAGCATTGCGTATCCCATTCGTGGGGATGAATTGCCCACCATCAGCTGGGACCAGGACTACGGCACCAACTTTCATCACGCGCTCATGTTGGCGCGCCAACAGTTGGCCAGGCAGTCCGGCACGAAGCAGATCATCATGATCACCGACGGCGAGCCCACGTCTCACATCACACCAGAGGGATATCCGTGGTTCACCTACTTCGAGGGGTGGGAGGCACAGCAGCTCACGCAGGAATACGCCACCAAAGAAGTGATGCGATGCACCAAAGAGGGCATCAAGATCAACTTCTTTGCGCTTGACGCTCACGGCGGATTACGCCAGTTCATTGAGCAAATGACTCAAATCAACCATGGGCGAGCTTTTTTCACCGATGCGTACAATTTGGGCGATTATTTGCTCGTTGACTTCCTAGAGAACCGTCGACGAACGGCGCGAGTTCGCTAGAACAGCCTGTATTTATTGGGTTTTCCACAGGGACTCTCAGTGGTTCTCAATTGGACATGAGTACCGCAATCTCATAAAACCCTTGTGGGATTTGCTTTTTCTGCGTTTTCTTGTCACAATGACATCGCTGTAATTACAGGGACGAAAGTCGAGATCCATACCGACTCGCTTTTCTCCCTTGCTGGGAGGCAAAAACATGCACGAAGTATCTGAACCATTTACGCCCGAACGTGGCTGGCAGGACCAAGCCAACTGTCTCGGAGTCGACCCAGATCTGTTCTTCCCAGAGCGTGGCGCCAGCACCCGCGAAGCAAAAGAAGTGTGCAAGGGCTGCGTCGTTCGTGGCGAGTGCCTTGAATATGCATTGGCCAACGGCGAGAAGTTTGGCATCTGGGGTGGCTTGTCAGAGCGCGAGCGCCGTCGTCTGCGCCGTCAGCGTGCGCAAGACACACGCCGCGTAATCAACGGCTAAATAATCAATTCGTCGCCGAGCGACGATGTTCTAAACGCCACTCAATGGTGCGGTCTTCCGACAGATCAAGTGCCTCCCACTGATCATTCGGAATCTTTTCCAACACATCGTTCGGCACCAGCCCCACCAACTCTGTGCGGTCAATGTTTGTGTGTTGTTTCACGGCACGCACTGCTTCCAAAGGCCCCGCAATTTCGGGCGAAATCAAGTTCATGCTCACCTGCGTGTATTTGCCCACCTGCAAACCCAGCGTGCGAATTTCGGCACTTCGCACCAGTGATGCAATGCGTTTTGTCTCCGCAAGATCCACGTCGCGCAACCACACGTTGTAGGCAATCAATGGTGGACGTGCTCCCACGCACATTGCTCCGGCGGTGTCGTGTGGGGAAGTGGGGCCCGTGTCGGGCATCAACGTCAGCCAGGCATGTTTGCGAATGGACGGCAACGTGCGCTCTGGTCCATACAGAAAGCACGGGATGTCCAATTCGTGAGAAGCCCATTGCGCAAATTCGTTCCGCGCGCGCAATGCGTCGTGCATGGTGGAATTCTTCAGTGGAACGAATGGCACCACGTCAATCATTCCGATTCTTGGGTGCACACCTTCATGATTGGCAATGGTCATCATCGAGAGCGCAGCTTCGGCCAGTTTGCGTGGGGCGTCTTCGCCCACCATGGTGAAGACGCTGCGGTTGTGGTCGGGGTCGCTGTGAATATCGAGAAGGTCCTGACCTGCTGCCATGGCCAACTCGCGCAGCACCAATGCATCGCGCCCTTCACTGATATTGACCACGCACTCCAGCACTCCTTCTGCCTATCAAGCCGAGGGCCGTTGCGCCACACCTAGTGGTAGGGTTCGGCACATGGGTACTTCCGAATTGATGGTCGTTGCAGTTGTTGTTTTGGTGCTGTTTGGCGGCTCACAGTTGCCGAAGTTGGCCAAGAATCTCGGTAGCGCTCAGCGCGAGCTCAAGAAGGCCATGGAAGAGGGCAAGTCAGAAGACCCCTCATCCGACGCTAAGTAGCGCTGTGCGCCCCGTAGGGCGCTTCTGACGGCCTTATGCGTTCTGGTTGCGACGACGCTTCAGAATGCGGCGACGCTCACGTTCTGAGCAGCCACCCCACACTCCATGCTCAATGCGCTCTTCGAGTGCATATTCCAAGCACTGGTCGCCCACTGGGCAGCCCTTGCAAATGGCGCGGGCCCTATCAACGCCTACTCCGTCAGACGGAAAGAACGTTGCTGGTGGATAGTTGCGGCAATTGCCTTCGGCCATCCAACGTGTTGGTGAATCATCGAACGGCACTTGCTTTGCAGGTACCGCAGTGATCTGAAGTTTTGATGTCATGGCTCTCCTCGCTGTGGCTCCCGGTTGGAGTCACTATCGGTCGGTGTCATTTCTGACGCCGAGACATGGCGGGAAGTTCCCGCAATCTCAGTCAAGCACGGAGTGTTGAAACGTATGCGTCGGCTTTGGTAAAGGTTTGTCAAAAATTGCGTTGTCCACAGGCATAAAACGCAGAAAATGACGCGAATACCCATGAAAGTGTTCATCTGTCACATGCACTGCGCGCCGATAGGCTGAAAAGGTTGGCATTCCATTGCACGAAGCAATCACAATCCGGAGGCACCATGTCCGATACACAGCTGCACGAAGCTCCCAAGGCACACGCACGCATTGTGTTCCTCGGCGCGGTTTCCCCTCATTGGGAGGTCTACGGCGAATACGGCGACGAGAACCTGATTGAAGAGTTCCGTGCCCGCGTTCTTGCCCGTTTGGTGTTGTTGCCCCGCGACGATCCACAGTTCCGTCGCAACATGGCCCGCATTGTGCGCGATGCCGAGCGCGAGCTCATCAGCATCGAATGGGACATGGGCGACCCCAACTACGAATTCTGAGATTTCACCATCTCACGCATTGGCCACTCCTACGGGGGTGGCTTTTTCGTTTAGTGAGTGTGGAAGCGATTGCGCACCCAATCCTTCATGCCGGCATAGAACGGTGATGAGAATGTGTCTCGAGGAGATTCGTCGAGGTCGAAGTCGGAAGGGGTGCCTTGGCTGAGTTGTAGATCGGTTGCCCACTTCATGAGTTGACCCTGGGCATCGTGCTCAAAAGTGAATTCGGCGGGACCCTTGCGTTGCCAGACTCCATTGCCATCAATTTCGAAACACACCACGTTCTCGCTCCACATGATGTCCAGAACTTTGGCAAGCCACGATTGATGTTTCGGATGACGAATGGGCGTGAGGACTTCCACTCGTAGGTCAAGATTTCGCGGCATCATGTCTGCAGAGCCGATGTAATACAGGGGGGTTTCGTTCTCATTCCCGTGACCAAACATGTAGATACGTGAATGTTCAAGGAATCGACCAAGTATCGATCTCACGCGAATATTGGAATTATCGGGGTGTGATAAATCGAGTGAGCAGATGCCTCGAATGAGCAAATCGATCTTCACACCTTGCGCCGCAGCATCTTCCAACTCGCCAATAATCACGGGGTCCACCAACGAGTTCATCTTCATGTGGATTCGGCCATTTTCACCGTACGTGGCCTCTTTGCGAATGAGTTCGACAAAGCGCGGACGCAGATCGCGGGGTGCCGTGAGAATATTTTCAAAGTGTGGAGATTGACTGAAACCAGTGAGGTAATTGAAGAGGTTTGCGACATCACTGGTGATGGATTCATCGCAGGTAAACAGGCCAATATCTTCATACATTCGCGCTGTACTGGAGTTGTAGTTGCCAGTGCCGATGTGCGCGTACCTGCGGAGTCCGTCGGCTTCCTCTCGCACCACCAACAAGCACTTTGCATGGGTCTTCAATCCCACCATGCCGTACACCACGTGTGCGCCTGCGCGTTCAAGTTCGCGCGCCCATTTCACATTGGTTTGTTCATCGAATCGTGCTGTTAGTTCAATGAGAGCTGCCACTTGCACGCCACGCTCGGCTGCGGCGATGAGATGGCGGGCAATGGGACTGTTGGCCGATGTGCGGTACAGGGTGGCCTTGATGGCGCGCACTGTGGGATCTTGAGATGCCTGGCGGATGAATTCTTCGGTGGAGGATGCGAAGGATTCGTATGGGTGATGCACCATGAGCTCTCTATGACGAATCACGCTGAAGATTGAATTGCCAGTTTCCTCTGCCACGGAGAGACGTCCGGCAGTGACGGACACCCAAGGCCGGTCATGGAGGTCAGCACGTTGAATTTTGTGCAACTCCGAGAGATTGGCGGTGTCAATGAGAAGATCGGTGAAATACACATCGATGGGATCAAGTTCCAATTCTTCAACGATGAGTTCAAGTACTCGTGGGTCGATGCCACGTTCTGCTTCCAAGCGCACGGGATTGCCGAAGCGACGTGTACGCAATTCCAGTTCTACGGCCGTGAGCAAGTCCTCAGCCTCTTCCGCGTCGATACTGAGGTCGGTATTGCGTGTGACGCGGAAGACTTGACCAGCCGAAACTGTCATACCCGGGAACAGGTGGTGGAGACGGTGCACAATGATTGTCTCAAGCGTGACAAAGCGGTGATTGTCAATTTCCACAAAGCGATTCAGTGTGGTGGGTACCTTGACGCGAGCAAAACGCTCTTCTTTTGATTGCGGATCCTGAACGATAACGCCAATGCTGAGCGCAAGATTGGAGATGTAGGGGAAAGGGTGTGCCGGATCCACGGCAAGTGGAGTGAGCATGGGGAGAATACGACGCTCAAAGTAATCGTCCAAGAAATGATTGTCACTGGCAGAAAGCTCATTGTGTTGTAAGAGCGATATTCCCTCATTACGTAGCGACAGCAAGAGTGATTGAAGTATGGCGTCACGGTCGGCAAGCAATTCCACCACTTGTGTACGAATGCGACCGAGTTGCTCGGTGGCTGTCAGACCGTCCACACTTCGTACGGCAACCCGAGCTTCTTCTTGATCGTGAAGAGCTCCAACACGTACCTGAAAGAACTCATCGAGGTTGGAACTGAAGATGGAGACGAATTTCAGTCGTTCGAGAAGTGGAGTTGAGGGTTCATTGGCCAGGGACAAAACTCGGCGATTGAATTCCAGCCAACTAAGTTCTCTGTTGACAAATCGTGACTTCACAACAGAAACCGTACAAATGATTCCGAGCGAACAACCAACTCCACAAAGTATGACTGTGCTTGTTCACCCAACATTTAGATTCGGTTTACTTACGAGTGACGTGAAATCATGAAATTCAGCACCAACAAGCAAAATCCGATCATTGCGGCGATCGATGTTGGCACCAACAGTGTCCACATGGTGGTGGCAAAAATCAGCGAACACGGTTTTCACGTGCTCAGTACAGAGAAAGAAGTGGTGCGACTGGGCTCTGGCGTTTCCGGAACGGACATCTTGTCTCCCGAGGCCATCGAACGAGGTATCAATGCTCTACGCCACATGAGGCGAATTGCTGAGGCCCATGATGCCGATATTTGTGCAGTGGCCACCAGTGCCGTGCGAGAAGCAACTAATTCGCAAGAATTTCTCTCGCGAGCCAAGTCAGAAGTGGGAATTGACGTTGAAGTCATTTCGGGCAACGAAGAGGCACGACTTATTCATCTGGGTGTGCAGCAGTCCATCGCATTTGGTGCCGAATCAATCCTGTCCATAGATATCGGCGGCGGGTCCACTGAATTCTGTGTGTCGAACAAAGGACGATTGCGTATTGCTCAAAGTCTGAAGGTTGGCGCTGTACGGATGACCGATGCGTTTTTGCCTGATGGACGGTCCGATGATCAAGGAGTCGCACGCGTGCGCGCACACGTCGCCTCTGTGGTCGCCCCTCTTGCCTTCGAAATTCGCCAAACAGGATTTTCACGAGTCGTGGTGTCATCGGGAACGAGTGAGACGATTGCTCGTCTTGTTGCCTACGAACGAAATGGTCGACTACCGCAATCCATGAACGGGTTCACCTTTACTGACTCAGAACTGTCTGGTGTCATGAAGAAGATTCTCTCGTGCACCTCATCACGAGAGCGTCAGGAACTTGAGGGAATGGATGCGAAGCGAAGCGACATCATTGTTGCTGGCGGAATAATTCTTCAAGAAGCAATGAAGGCGTTGCAGATCAAGACCTTTGAGTTCAGTGAGTACGCGTTGCGCGAGGGCGTCCTAGTGAATGCCGCGCGCGTGCGTGGATTGATGGAGCCCGATGTTGTTGATGCCGGAATTGGCAGTGTGATGAGATTGGCAGAGCGGTGCTCAGTTGACCTCGTACACAGTGGTCATGTGGCGATGCTCTCACGAAAAATTTTGTCGATTGTTTCGCGCCGATTTGAAGTGGATACTTCGCTGGGTCGGTTGTTGGAAGCGGCAGCGCTGTTGGCAAATACTGGCAATGCGGTGTCATATTCCAAACATCATTTGCACTCGTACTACATCATTCGGAACGCAGACCTCATGGGATTTACGGATGAGGAAATTGAATTGATTGCATTAGTTGCTCGCTACCACCGCAAGGGCGTACCGAAGGCAAGCCATTCGGAGTTTGCACGACTATCAGAAGACAGAAAGCATGATGTTGAACTGATGGCCGGCATCATTCGCATTGCAACGGGGCTCGATCGATCTCATGACCAGAGCGTCACCGACCTTTCTTCAAGTTATAAAAATGAAGTTCTCACGATCAATCCGCGTCCATCTTCTGGTTCGAATGAGACGCTGGCACTCAATGTCTTTACTGCCCAGGAGCGAGTGGGCTTGCTGGAACAGTTTCTCGGTTGCCAGATAGTGGTCGGCTAGCAGAGTTTCGCCGTTTTGTTCATGGCTTGGTTCCTCATTCGTCAACGCAAATTCACTTTTGTTGGTGATTCGCGTGGTCACAAGCGGCCCAGAACTCATTGAGCGAACTAACATAATTCACAACGTTTGGGTCCAAAAACGGTGTTCAATGGGCTCTGAATCGAAAGAGGTGTTTCACATGGACGAACTGCGCAAGGGATTTCACCACGAACTCGATGTTGCCCGCAAGGATTTGGCTCGCTTGGCCGCAGCTGTGATTGAAGCCATTCCACGCGCCACAAATATTCTGTTGAACGGCGACCTTGACGGAGCCAATGCGCTGATCAGCGATGACGACCGCATCGATTCACTCTCCGTTGAACTCGAGGAGCGTTGCTACCAGTTGCTTGCCTTGCAGGCGCCGGTGGCTGGAGACCTTCGTCAACTAGTTGCAATCGTGAAGATGGTGGGCGACATCGAACGCTCGGCCGATCTCACCGTCAACATTTGCAAAGCAGCTCGACGAGTATACGGACACGAATTAGATCCACGATTGCGCGGTCTCATCACTCGTATGAGCGAACAAGCACAGCAATTGTTCGCTGCGGCTTTGGAGTCATTCGAAGAAAATGATGCAGCT
>JALQYL010000061.1 GCA_023254135.1 Ilumatobacteraceae bacterium
ATGCTCTATCCATTAAGCTACCAGCGCAGGTTGTTGAGGTTTTGAGCCTATCGGCTCCCCACAATCGGCACTACCTCTTCCCTTTTTCCGGCTGATTTGCGCTGTTTTGGTGGGAATCAGCTCCACGCAGACCAGGAATGTGACCTCTTATATAAGGCCAACGCCGCCTTGGCATTGATGTGGGCGTCGAGCAACTGTGCTGGGTTCGTGATGCCAATGGTGCGCATCCAGCTCTTGTGGGCCTGCCAGTGCAATTGGAACAGACCAATGCAACAGCCGCCGTTGTAGTTGGCAGCGTTCAATTGACTCTCACGTTTGGCAATCGCAATGGCCCGCGCTTCCAGATGGTCGGGAAATATGTCGCGAATGATGGCCGCTGATTGCGCCACCGAATAAATCTTCGCGGGCACCAATTTCATGGTGGGCGAAGCGGCTGCTTCAGTGACAGCAGCACGCGGCAGGCAGATGACATCGCCGATCAACAACATGGTGCTGGTGGTGGCCTTGTTCACCTTCAACAACAACGACATGGTCACTTGCACGTTCTTTGCAATGCGATTCCACGAGTCGTTCTTCTTCACCGTGTAGGTCTTCACACATCCGGTGGCCACTGTGCCTGTGGATAACTGCGGAAGTGTGTGCGCTGCAAGTGTTAATGCCGCGGTCGGCGATGCCGCCCTCACCGGGGCCGGCGCACTGAAAGCCAGAGCGCCTGCAGCCACAACGGCTGCCAGCAATCTGCGAATGCTTCGCATATGGCGGAGAGGGTGGGATTTGAACCCACGGTCCGCTTTAAGACGGACAACGCCTTAGCAGGGCGCCCCATTCGGCCACTCTGGCACCTCTCCTGGGAAGCAAGAAGTGTATCCGTGCAGAGGACAACTCTGCTCTCGGGGGTGGTTTTCATACTCTTTGTTAAACCTTCGTTTCTAGGCCGTTTGAGTGAATTTGCCCAACAAAACAAGGGCTAAGGTTCTCCACGTTCGGTGTCGCCAGTGGCACCGCAAATCAGGGGAGAACACCTACATGAAGAAATTCTGGAAGCTTGCCGCAACGGCAGCGACCGCTTCGTTGTTGGTTGCCGCGTGCGGTAGCAGCAGCGACAGCGCATCGGACACCACCGTTGCAAGCAGCGACACCACCGCATCGGGCGATGGTTTCACGCTTGCAAACTTCACACCACTTGAAGGCGGCACTGTTGTTGACTGTGCACCAAAGAGTGGTCCAATCAAGGCTGCTTGGATCTACGTTGGCCCAATCAATGACGGCGGCTGGACACAGGCACACCACGAAGGTCTCAAGGCTGTTGAAGCAGCACTTGGCGACAAAGTGGAAACCACCTACAAGGAGAACATTCCTGAAGGTCCTCAGGTTGGAACAACAATCGACCAGCTCGTTGCTGATGGCAACACCATCATCTTCGGTACCTCTTTCGGTTTCCAAGATGCATTTGCAGCCGCTGCTGACAAGTACCCCAACGTTTGCTTCGAGTTCGAGACTGGTTACATCATCAAGAACAACATGTCGCAGGCCTACGGCGCTGGCGAAGACGGTGACTACCTCGCAGGTATGGCCGCTGGTGCAGCAACAAAGAACGGCAAAATCGGCTTCGTTGCTCCATTCGCCATCCCCGAAGTTATTCGTGGAGTCAACGCATTCGCATTGGGTGCAAAGTCAATGAACCCCAAGGCAACCGTGAAGGTTGTCTGGACAAACACATGGTTCGACCCAGCAATCGAGCGCAAGGCCGCCGACTCGCTCATCAGCGCAGGCGTGGACACCATCGCATCGGCTCAGGACTCACCAGCAACCGGTGAAGCCGCAAAGGTAAAGGGCATCCCCTGGGTTGGTTACGACTCAGACCAGAGTGCAAACTTCCCTGACATCTGGTTGACCGCCAACACCTACCACTGGGGCGATTACGAAACCGCTCGCGTGCAGGCAGCACTTGACGGCAAGTGGATTTCGGGCGACTACTACGGTGGCCTCAACGATGGCTTCATCAAGTTGGCAACCTTCGGCAAGATCGTGTCTGAAGACACCAAGGCCAAGATTGAAACCAAGAAGGCTGAGCTCTCCGCTAAGTCGGGTTCACAGTTCACTGGTCCTATCAAGGCTCAGGACGGCACCGTCAAGATCGAGGCAGGCAAGACCGCCAGCCACGCAGACTTGATGGGCATGGACTACCTGGTCGACAACGTCATTGGCGAACTGCCAAAGGGCTGATTTCCAGCGTCAAATCTGACCGGAAGGGGGCGAGCCTTAGGGCTTGCCCCCTTCTTTTTTATACGGTGTAGGGAAGGGGTTTTTATGAGTGGCAACATCGCAGTCAAGATGTCGGGCATCGTCAAGAAGTTTCCGGGCGTCGTTGCAAACGACGGCGTGGAATTCGAAGCGAAGGTCGGCGAAGTCCATGCTCTCTTGGGAGAAAACGGTGCGGGCAAATCAACGTTGTCCAACGTGTTGACGGGCCTGTATCGGCCCGACGAAGGAAGCATTGAGCTCCACGGCGAGCACGTGACATTCAGTTCACCTCGCGATGCACTCAACGCCGGCATCGGCATGGTGCACCAACACTTCCGCCTTGTTCCCTCTTTCACCGTCGCAGAAAATATCGTTCTGGGCGAAGACGATGGTGGTGTGTTTCTCAACACCGCCGATGTTGTGGCACGAGTAGAAGAACTCTCGCTGCGTTATGGCCTTGCCGTTGACCCACGTGCGCGCGTGTGGCAACTCTCTGTGGGTGAACAACAGCGCGTGGAAATTCTGAAGGTGTTGTACCGCGGTGCGAAGGTGCTCATTCTCGATGAGCCCACTGCAGTGCTCACTCCGCAAGAAGCCGACGTTCTCTTCACCACATTGCGTGCCATGGTTGCAGAAGGTCGCACCATCATTTTCATCTCCCACAAACTGGACGAAGTGATGGCGGTCTCCGATCGCGTCACCGTATTGCGTGGCGGCAAGACAGTGGGAACCATCGACACGGCTGGTTCATCAACTCGTGAACTTGCTCGACTCATGGTGGGTCGAGATGTTGTGTTCGATCGCGTACAGCGCAAGAACCCAGCAAAGCCCGAACAACACGTGTTGGTCACTGTTGGTTTGTGCGCCAACGACGATCGCGACAACAAGGCACTCAATGATGTGTCGTTGAGTGTGGGTGCGGGCGAAATTGTTGGTGTTGCCGGTGTGTCCGGCAATGGACAACGCGAGCTTGCAGAAGTGCTGGGTGGCATGCGCGCCACCAGTGCCGGTTCATTCCATGTTGGCGGTGTCGAAGTCACCGCAGGTCGAGTGCGCCGCTCCATTGCAGCGGGTATCGCACACGTTCCGGAGGATCGTTTGCACACAGGTCTCGCCGCCAGTCACTCGGTGGAAGACAACTTGGTCCTCAAGTCGTATCGCAACAACCCCATCTCCATTCGTTCCATTCTCAATCGCAAGGCAATTCGCTCCAACGCTGAAACCATGGTGCAGCGCTACGACGTGAAGACGCCCGACACAGAAACGCCAGTGCGTCTTCTTTCGGGAGGCAACGTGCAAAAGGTTCTGTTGGCACGCGAATTTTCAGCAGGGCCAAAGGTGTTGGTGGCCGCATCTCCCACACGTGGTCTCGACGTGGGTGCCATTGAAACGGTGCGCGAACGCTTGGTGGCCGCCGCCGACGATGGCGTGGGAATCTTGCTCATCAGCGAAGACCTTGAAGAACTCATGTCGCTTTCGGATCGCATCTTGGTGATGTACGAAGGTCGCATTGTCGGAAATCTCTCCACTCAGGAAGCAACGCGTGAATCGCTCGGATTGCTCATGGGTGGCGCAACCGTCGGAGGACACACAGCATGAAGTCTCCACTTCGTCTCGAACGTCGACTCACGCAGCCGCGTGCACTTGGCTGGCAGGTACCACTCGTCTCCATTGGTGGTGCTTTGTTGTTGGGAGCAGTTGTGCTGCTTCTCACCGGCAAGAACCCCATTGATGTGTATTGGCGAATCATTCAGAGTGGTTTTGCATCGAAGACAGCGTTGCGCGGAACACTGGTGGCCGCTACTCCCCTTGCATTCACAGGTATGTGTGCTGCGGCCACCTTCCGCATTGGCATCATCAACATTGGCGGTGAAGGTCAATTCTTCGTGGGTGCCATTGGTGCTGCATTTGTTGGTATCGCCATGGACGGCGCACCCACTTCGGTGATTCTTCTCAGCATGATTCTCATGGGTGCACTCATGGGTTCTGCGTACGCGGCGTTGGTGGGCGTGTTGAAAGCAAAATTCAACACGAACGAAATCATCACGTCGCTCATGTTGAACTACATCGCCGGCATCCTTCTGGATTACCTCATCTTCGGCAGCAAGAGTTACCTGCGCGATCCTCGATCCATGGGTTTCCCAACGGGCAAGCCTCTCCCGAAGGGTTCATGGTGGCCCACGTACAACATTGGCTCTGCAGTCATTCCATTTGGCTTCCTGCTCGCCATCGTGATCGGTGCATCCATTCTCTTCATGTACAAGCGCACTCGATTCGGCTTTGAAGCCAGCGTGATTGCCGATTCTCCCGCCGCTGCTCGCTACTCGGGTATGCGTACTCGCGCCAAGATCATTTCGGTGATGGCCATCTCTGGCGCACTCGCTGGTATTGGTGGCGCAACTGATGTGGGCAACTTCCGCCATGTGATGGATGCGAAGGGCCTGCAACTTGCTGGCTACGGCTACACCGGCATTGTGGTGGCAGCACTTGCTCGCTTCAATCCGTTCAGCGCGGTGTTCGTTGCCATCATCATTGGTGGTCTCACCAACGCTGGTTACGCACTGCAAGGTCCTGATTTCCAAAGTGGTTTGGTGGGCACCCTGCAGGGTCTCATTTTGTTCACTGCGGTCGCAGGTGAGGTGCTCATGAGGTACCGCATCCGTGTGCGCAACAACGAGAAGAATGTGGCGGTGGCATCGTGAACTCGAACATCCTGGTCATCATCGCTGCTTCGGCGATTCTGTACGGAACACCCTTGTTCTACGCAGCACTTGGCGAAGTATTCGCCGAGCGCAGTGGCGTGCTCAACCTTGGTGTGGAAGGAATGATGCTCATTGGCGCAGTTACCGGTGCTTGGGCTTCACAGCACTTGCCGGGAACCAGCTGGTTGGTGGTGCTGCTCTCCATTCTTGTGGGTGCAATTGCAGCGGGTCTTGTTGCATTGCTGCACGCGTTCCTTGTCATCACGCTGCGTACCAACCAAACGGTTGCTGGTTTGTCGATCACCATTTTCGCTGGCGCACTCGGTTTGTCCAGCTACTTCGCCAATGTGTGGCATGTTGCAGCGCACCCTGTGAACCACCCCATTCGCATTCTCAATGTGGGTGGCTGGGCCGATGCTCCAATTGTGGGTCCCATCTTCTTCAGCCAAACCATCCTCACGTATGCGTCGTGGGTACTGGTGGTACTTGCAAGCATCTACTTGTTCCGCACGCGCATGGGTCTCAACCTGCGCGCTGTTGGCGAATCACCCGCAACGGCGGACGCCATGGGAATCAACGTCATCAAGTACCGCTACGGCCACACCATTTTCGGTGGCATGTTGGCCGGTGTAGGCGGCGTGTACTACAGCCTCACCATTGTTCCTACCTGGGTGGACGGAATGACAAAGGGTGCAGGCTGGATTGCTATTGCTCTCGTTATCTTCGGTTTCTGGCGCCCCGACATGACCTTGCTGGGTGCCTACTTGTTCGGAGCGTTGCAGTCGTTGTCACTCACACTGAAGGCACGCAACGTGCACATCAACGGTGACATTCTGAATGCACTTCCCTTCGTACTCACCATCGTCATCTTGGTGGCGTTGTCCAGTGCATGGGCACGCAAGCGTTTGGGTGCACCCGCAGCGTTGGGTGTTCCGTACGAACGCGAAGAGCGTTAACGCGACTTACAGCGCCACAGGAATGGGCGCAAAAAGGTTCACGTCGATCAAACCATGATCGGTGATGCGCAGATCGGGAATTACAGAAAGACCCAGGAAGCTCAACGTCATGAATGGCGACTCAAGAGTGATGCCCAGTTCCTTGGCAGTGTGTTCCACCGAATCCATTTGCGCCGCAACAATCTCCAACGGCTGATCGCTCATCAAACCACACACGGGTAGAGCAACTTCGTTGATGATCTGGCCGTTCAACACCACCACTTGTCCGCCACCAATCTCGGCGACGCGAGCCACGGCAACAGCCATGTCTGCAGCACCCTGTTCGTCGCGTGCGCCCACCACCATGATGTTGTGCGCATCGTGCGCAACCGTTGAAGCAATCGCTCCACGCTGAATGCCATAACCAGACACGTATCCAAGACCAATACGTCCGGTTGCCTTGTGGCGTTCCACCACGGCGATACGGGCAATGTCGTTCTTTGCATCGGTGACATCGAGTTGCAACGCCTTCGTGCGCACCGTGCCATGCGAAACTCCGATCACGTTGGCCATGCCATTTGCCGGTGGCTCAATGGTGAGTTCCTGCACTGTTGGCTCATGGTGCAAACGAACGCGGTTGTACAAACTCTGCGGTGGCGACACTTGTGGCACCACACCATCCAGAACTTTTCCGTCACGTGCAACAAGCTTGCCCTTCTGGAACACCATGGTGGGGTTGAAGCCTTCCAACTTGTCGAACACCACAACATCGGCCTGGAATCCTGGCCCGAGTTGTCCAAGGTGAAAGAAGTTGTGGTACATCGCAGGGAAGAAAGATGCCACCCGCAGTGCGTCAATCACAGAGAGACCTGCGTCAACTGCCAAGCGAATGCAGTGGTTCAAATGGCCTTCATCGCGCAACAAGTCCGGCTCGCGGTCGTCGGTGCAGAACGCACTGCCAATGGGACCGTTGGTGAGAACCGTAGGCAGCAAACGCACCAGGTCTTGGCACACCGAACCTTGGCGCAAGAACACCCACATTCCTTTTTGACGCTTCTCGTGTGCTTCGTCAAGTTCGAACACTTCGTGGTCGCTCTCCACACCTGCAGCCAGATATGCGTCAAGGCTGTTGCCCCGTAGACCAGGAGCATGACCATCGACCCTGCGCCATTTTGCAGACGCGATGATTTCACGGAACTCAGGATCGCCATTGATGACGGCGGGATAGTTCATCACTTCCGCCACTCCGATGGCGCCGAATTCCTCAATCAACGTGCGCACGTCGCTGGGTGTGAACGCTGCGCCAGAACTGGCGAATGGAGATTCGGGAACGCATGGCGAAGCCGCAACTCCGAATGTGAACGGCATGTGCTCTGCGGATTCAATGAGGGCCTGAATTCCTTCAAGGCCGGCCACGTTCGCAATTTCGTGTGGGTCCGCCGCAACGGCGGTGGTGCCCATGGGCAGCACGGCACGAACATATTCACCCACCCACATCTTCGAAGACTCCAGGTGCATGTGCGCATCAACAAAACCAGGGGCCAAAAAACAACCGGTCACATCGATGACTTCTTTGGCTTCACGACGTCCCCAGCCAACAACTGCGCCATCACAAATGGCGAGATCTGTTTCCACCCACTCGCCTGTGACGGGTGCAAGAACCTTGCCACCCTTCAACAAAATGTCGGCTGGTTCATCACCACGTGCGGCGGCAAGAGCTCGAAGAGAAACAGGAGGGCGTGACATGTGCAAATGCTAGTTGTTCCACTGTTCTCTGGTTCTTGTGCGAACTACCCTGAATACATGTCACAGGTTTTGACCAATACCTCTGCAGGTCTCTCGCATGCTTGGCACCCTGTGTTGCCCGTTTCCGAACTTGGCGACTCGCCGGTACGCGTGGAACTGCTGGGCGAACCATGGGTCATCACCCGACTCAATGGCGAGATCACCGCCTTTCTCGACAAATGCCCGCACCGCAATGCCCGCCTTAGTGACGGCAAGGTCGTGAACAATTCGTTGCAGTGTCCATACCACGGCTGGGAATTTGAGGGCACTGGTCGATGCGGGTTCATTCCAGCCCTCGGCCACGGCGCCACCGTGCCACCCACGGCGCACTTGCAGGCACGCAGAGTGCAGGTGAAGTACGACCACATCTGGATCGCCGTTGATGAGCCCGCGTGCGACATTCTGCATGTGGATGAATGGGATGACTCATCGTTAGCTCACGTGTGGATGCCCACCGTTGACCTCAAGGCATCCGCTGGGCAGTTCATGGACAACTTTCTCGATTTCGGCCACTTCCCATTCGTGCATGCCGGCACGTTCGGCAGCGGTGAAGATGAGCACATCACCGACTACGAGGTACAGCGCAGCGAAAACGGCTACGGCTTTCGCGTTGATTACCCACACACCATCGAAAACAACGAAGACCCGTTGGTGAAAACCGGTGAACACCCACTGGTGCAGCCACGCAACATGACGTATGTGTATGGCGCGCCGTTCACCACCATTCTGCGTCTGGAACTTCCACTCACCGGCGTGGTGAATGCCATCCTCACATTTGTGCAACCAATAAATGACAATCATTCACGCTTGTACACCGTGATGCTGCGCAATGATTGCCCCACACCACAATTGGCGCAAGAAGCAATTGACTACGAATTCGCCGTTCTGCAAGAAGACCTGAAAGTCATTGATTATTTGTACGACCACAAGATTCCACTCGATGCAGGTCAAGCACATACTCGTGCCGACAAGAACACCATTGAATTCCGACGCATCATGACGAAACTGCTGCTGACAGCGAAGGAGTGAATTCGTGAAGCGTATCCATCTCGCACTCATTACAACTGCAAGCATCGCGATCGCATCGTGCGGTGGAACCAATTCTGCGACCACCACAACAATTGCAAGAAAGCAAACAACTGTTGGAGCCGTGTACTTCGGAGATACCGAAGGAAATTCGTGGACACGCGTCAACGACCTGGCAATTAGGTCAAGCGAGTCGGCTTATGTTGCGATTTCCACATCAAACAACATCACTGATGATTCCAATGCT
>JALQYL010000062.1 GCA_023254135.1 Ilumatobacteraceae bacterium
GGGCCTTTGTTGTTTATGAATTGCAGTGCTCAGCGATGAAAGCGTCCGCGTCAATGTTCGCCTGACACAAAATAGACCTCAGAGTCCCTGACTTGATGGGGTTGTGCATGGGCACTACGAAAGACGTTTCACCGCGACGCATCAGCACATGGCTGCCGCGTTGACGAACAAACTCAAATCCCAGTGATTGAAGAACTTTGATTGTTTCGCGCCCAGAAAGAATGGGCAGCTTAGGCAAGTTCGGGAATTTCGAAAGTAGTGACAAACGTGCCGGATGTTGGACGAATGTTCGCCATGGGAACATCTTCCAAATACAGCTGTGTCGCCTCTTCGATATTCGCGAGAGCTTCTTCTACGGTGTCGCCTTGAGAGGCGCATCCGGTTTCAGGATTGAGAACGCAGTAGCCACCTTCTCCGGCTGGCCAAATAACGGCGGTGAACTGCATGGAGTGAACATTAGGACTAATTGCTGTATTCATCAACGGACATGTGGATTTTCCAATGTCGCGGATGGAAAGCGTCTAATTAGTCCTCGTCGGGGGATTGGCCACGCAGGAACTCTTCGAGTTCAGCAGCCAGGTCTTCGCCGCTCGCCATGTTTTGTTCAATGGCGATGTCGTGACGACGTTCGAGCATGTGCACGTAGTTGGCGGCTTGAGGGTCTCCCTCCACGGCTGCATCGTGCAGTTCTTGCCAACGGCTGATCTCGTCGGCAAGGTTCTGATGGTCGGTAGGAATACCCAGCACGTGTTGCAGGTGTTGCAGCAGAGATGCCGCACTCTTGGGGTGTTGCGCATGCATGAGGTAGTGCGGCACGCCCACGCGCAAGCTGATGTTGGGAATGCTCGCTTTGTCGAGCGCATCCAGCAGCACGCCGGCAACGCCCGTGGGACCCTGATAACGAGGCGGCGTGAGTCCGAGTCGCGCAGCAAGATCGGGATTGGTAGTGCTTCCCACCACGAAGGGCACGCGAGTGTGTGGCACTTGTTCGGCTGCGGCGCCAAGACTGACCACCAGATTGCAGTTGAGGCCCTTGCACACTTCCACCACGCTTTGAGTAAACACGTTCCATGAAACGTGAGGCTCAATGCCATTGAGAACGATCATGTCGCGCGCACCCTCGGGATAGCGGATGATCATGAATTCATTTTCTGGCCACCGAATGGCGCGCTCGCCATCTTCGTCAATGAAGGCTTCGGGCCGCTCTTGCGTGAAATCAAAAAACGGATCGGGATCAATGTCTGCAACAACGACGGCATCTCGCTCTTTCAGCATCCAGTCGAGTGCCGACGTTGCGACGCCACCA
Organism: Ilumatobacteraceae bacterium; assembly: GCA_023254135.1. Lineage (GTDB taxonomy): Bacteria > Actinomycetota > Acidimicrobiia > Acidimicrobiales > Ilumatobacteraceae > UBA2093. The sequence goes on from JALQYL010000062.1 coordinate 1,307, forward strand.
ATGTCGAACAAGCCACGCAGCGCAACGAGCATGACAGGGTTGCGCAGTGGCGCAATATCTTCCCAATAGGTCTCAAGAACCTCGTCAACGGTGAGTGGCATCACCGTTCAATCTACGAACGAAGGTGCTCAACAACTACGTCGATGCACGCAGTAAGTGCTGCAACGTCGCTGGGGTCGATGGCGGGGAACATGCCCACGCGCAACTGATTACGGCCCAATTTGCGGTAACTGTCGGTGTCAACCACGCCGTTGGCACGCAAAATGGCACTCACCTGGTTGGCGTCAACGCCGTCGATGTCAATGGTGGCAACCACATCGGACCGTTGTGCGGGGTTACTCACGAATGGCGTGGCGAAATCACGTGATTCGGCCCATGAATACATGGTGCGTGCTGATTCGGCACTGCGACCCGCAGCCCATGCGAGCCCACCATTTGTGTTCATCCACTTCACTTGCTCATCCAACATGATGAGCGTTGCAAGAGCAGGCGTGTTGTAAGTCTGGTTGGCAACCGAGTTGTCAAGTGCAATGGAGAGATCCAACGAAGCAGGCATCCAACGCTTGCTCGCCTTGATTTCGCGAATGCGTTCTATGGCGGCGGGTGAACATGCAGCGAGCCACAATCCACCGTCGGAAGCGAAGCACTTCTGCGGTGCGAAGTAATACACGTCCACGTTTGCGGGATCCCACAAGAGTCCACCTGCCGCAGAAGTTGCATCAACAACAACCAAGCCGTCTTTTGCAGGACGAACGGGAGTCATTGCAACACCGGTGGATGTTTCGTTGTGCGGGAATGCATACACGTCGCATTCGGCATCAGCAGCTGGCGCGGGATGAGAACCAGGATCTGACGAGACAACAACGGGGTCTGCAAGGTGAGGAGCTGCTGCAGATGCTTCGGCAAACTTCGACGAGAATTCGCCGAAGACCAGGTGATGGCTGCGATTACGGATAAGACCAAAAGTTGCCACGTCCCAAAAGACCGTTGAGCCACCGTTACCCATCACGATTTCCCAGCCCTCGGGCAGGTTGAAAAGGGAGGTGAGGCCACTGCGAACGGAGCCCACAATGTTCTTCACCGGCGCTTGACGGTGCGAGGTACCCATCACCGATGTGACGCGGGACATGACGGCTTCTAGTTGTTCGGGGCGAACCTTGGAGGGGCCACAGCCAAATCGACCGTCTGCGGGCAGCAGATGGGCAGGAATTCGAAAATCGAGTTGGTTCTTATCGCTCACCATGTAATCCTTGCATTTATGCCTGGTCCAACAGAATTGCGACGTGTTTCCGCCCGCCTCGGCGCTATTGCCGAATCCGCCACCTTGGCCGTAGATGCCAAGGCTAAGGCGTTGAAGGCCCAAGGCCAGAACGTGATTGGTTTCGGCGCTGGTGAACCCGATTTCCCCACACCTGCCAACATCGTGGAAGCCGCCATCAAGGCTGCAGCCGATCCGAAGAACCACAAGTACACACCTGCCGCTGGTTTGCCCGAATTGCGCGAGGCAATCGCCGCAAAGACATTGCGCGACAGCGGCTTCACGTGCACCGCCGACCAGGTACTGGTCACCAACGGTGGCAAGCATGCCGTGTTCGTTGCGTTCAGCGCACTGTGTGACCCGGGCGACGAAATCATTTGTCCCGCTCCGTACTGGACCACATATCCCGAAGCCATCACCCTTGCAGGTGGTGTTCCCAAAATCATCGACACCGACGAATCAAATGGGTTCCGTGTCACCATCGAACAACTCGATGCGGCACTCACTCCAAAGACCAAGGCGCTGCTCTTCGTGTCGCCCGACAACCCCTCCGGCTCGGTGTACCCCGAAGCAGAAGTGAAGGCCATTGGTGAGTGGGCCGTGCGCAACAAGGTGTGGGTGATTACTGACGAAATCTATGAACACCTCACATACGGTGACCACAAGTTCACGTCCATGCCAACCCTTGTTCCCGAACTTGCAGAGCAATGTCTCATTCTCAACGGTGTCGCAAAAACGTACGCAATGACTGGTTGGCGAGTGGGCTGGATGATTGGTCCGAAGGACATCATGAAGGCCGCCATCAACTTCCAGTCACACACCACGTCAAACGTTTCCAACGTTGCGCAGCAAGCAGCCCTCGCCGCAGTGAGTGGCGATCTCTCTGCAGTGCACATGATGCGCGAAGCTTTTGCTCGTCGCGGAAAGAAGATGCACGAGATGCTCTCCAGCATTCCCGGCGTCACCTGCATGGAGCCACAGGGTGCGTTCTACTGTTATCCCAACTTCACCGGTTTGTTGAACCGTGACATCAAGGGTCATGTTGCGCACAACACCATGGAACTTGCCGACATCTTGCTCAGTGAGGTGAAGGTGGCAATCGTTCCCGGCGAGGCATTCGGACATCCCGGATACGCACGTTTCTCCTTTGCACTGGGTGATGATGACCTGGTGGAAGGCATCCAGCGCATCATCGATTTCGTTTCCTAACGATTTCGCGCCCCATTACGTTCGGGTCCCGCGGCTCTGCTACGGTTCCTTTTGCGCACCCAATAGGGAGCGTTGCGCAGAAACCAGCGAAGTCCGGTGAAATTCCGGCACTGTCCCGCAACGGTGAAGCTGAGGAGATTTTCTCCATCAGATAAGTCCGGTCGCCTGTTTCTGCGTGCGAAAACCAGTCCTCGTCGGAAGGGCGGTCCGCGGGAGGCAATTTTTAGCCCGCTCTCTGGCCACTTCTTTCGGGGCTCATCTCGGAAGAAGATACCCATGAAGAAATACACATTCACGAAGCGTGCGATCGTTGCAGTCGCCGCTTCTCTCGTCGCACTCGCTGCGTGCGGAGGCTCCACAGAGTCCTCAGAAGCCAGCGACACCACGGTTGCATCGGTGACGCACCGCATCGTGAGCCTTTCACCCACGGCCACCGAAATGCTCTACGCCATCGGCGCAGGCGACCAAGTGGTGGCCGTTGACAGTCTCAGCACCTACCCAGCAGAAGTGGCTCCGAAGATCACCAAGATCTCTGCCTACGAGCCAAGTGCAGAAGCAATTCTTGGTTACACACCCGACGTAGTTCTTATCTCCAACGACATGAACAAGATTTCTGAACAACTCACAGCTGCCAACAAGTCGTTGCAGGTATGGACCGGCGCAGCGGCAACCACCATCGATGACGTGTACAAGCAGATCAATGAACTGGGCACTCTCACCGGACACACTAAGGAAGCAACGGCACTTGTCGACTCGATGACGTCGCGCATCTCGAAGGCGACATCGTCGGTGACTCCCAACACCGCGTTGTCGTACTACTACGAACTCGACAACACCTACTACTCGGTCACCTCGAACACGTTCGTTGGTGCATTGTTGAAGCCATTTGGCATGAAGAACATTGCCGATGGCGTGGAAGCAGGAAATGATTATCCGCAGTTGAACGCCGAGGCAATCGCCAAGGCGAATCCTTCGGTCATCTTCTTGGCCGACACCAAGTGCTGTGCCATCACCGCTGCAAAGGTTGCTGCGCGTGCCGGTTGGAGTGGCATTGATGCCGTGAAGAACGGCAACGTGGTCGAACTTGACGACGATGTTGCGTCACGTTGGGGACCTCGTGTGGTCGACCTCGTGGAATCATTTGCAACGGCAGTTGCCAAACTCACCAAGTAGTCAATGAACATGACGTCAACGAGCGAAGTTGCAGTGACGCACACTGCGGGCCGATGGTGGATCATCGGCGCCGTGGTGGTGCTCATCGCTTCCTTGCTTGTTGGCGTCATGATTGGCCCCGCAGGTCCGCAGTGGTGGCGCGTGCCGTTGGAATTCGTGGACCGGTTGCCATTCATTGATGTACACAGTGGACTTACCAGCACCGATTGGGCCATTGTGTGGCAAATTCGTGCACCTCGTGTGGTGTTGTCGGCAATCGTTGGTGCAACGCTGAGCATTGCGGGCGCCAGTTACCAGGGGGTGTTCCGTAACCCGTTGGTGGACCCATATTTGTTGGGCGTTGCCGCAGGTGCTGGTCTTGGTGCCACGTTGGTGATCACCATCAACCGCAGTGGTTCCAGTAGTTGGCTCATTGACCCTCTGCCACTTATTTCGTTTCTCGGCGGACTCACTGCTGTTCTCATCACATACATGGTGGGCACGTTGGGTAAAGGTGAACGCAGCGCCACCAGCCTCGTGCTGGCAGGTGTCGCAGTCACATCATTGGCTACCGCAATGCAAACATTCATTCTGCAGCGCAACTCTGATGTTGTACGTCAGGTGTACTCGTGGATTCTTGGTCGACTATCCACAGCCACGTGGAATGACGTTCGTCTGGTGATTCCATACGTGGTGATCTCCACCATTGCCTTGTTGCTGCATCGTCGTCTGCTCGACGTTTTGCGGGTGGGTGATGAAGAAGCAACGGCCTTGGGAGTGAACGTGGGACGCGTCCGCCTTGTGGTGGTGGTTGCTGCAACATTGGGCACCGCTGCTGTGGTTGCCGTGAGTGGCCTCATTGGTTTCGTGGGCATCATTGTTCCGCACGCTGTGCGTTTGTTGGTGGGCACCAGCTATCGCGTGGTGTTGCCAGTTTCGTTGCTCTTTGGCGCGGCATTTCTGATTGTCGCCGATATTCCTGGTCGCGTTCTTGACAATCCGGCAGAAACTCCTATTGGTGTGGTTACTGCTTTCTTGGGCGCGCCGTTCTTCCTTCTCATCCTTCGTACACGGCAGGTGAACCGATGACATCCCTCGCATTCGAAAACGTTCGTATTGAATACGGCGGTCGCACGGCCGTCGCTGAATTCACCGACACGGTGAAGCCCGGCGAGTGGTTGTGCATCATTGGTCCGAACGGCGCCGGAAAATCGTCTCTCTTGCGCGCCATTGCGGGCGTTGCCTCGCACAAAGGCCGCATCTTGGTGGATGGGTCACCGCTCACCGCTCGTTCGTCGCGCCGTCGTGCACAACTCATTGCATACGTGCCGCAATCACCCATTCTTCCCGGAGGAATGACGGGGCGTGAATACGTGTTGCTGGGACGCAATCCTTTCGTCACGCACTTTGGCAATGAGACCGCCCATGACCATTCCATGGTGAACGATGTGATCGAGCGTCTCGACCTTTCTGAGTTCGCAACACGTGATGTGGACACATTGTCGGGAGGCGAACGCCAACGTCTTGTTATTGCTCGAGCCATTGCACAAGAAGCGCCCATTTTGCTGCTCGATGAACCCACCAGTGCGCTTGACATTGGGCACCAACAACAAGCATTGGAATTGGTGGACAAGTTGCGTCGCGAACATGGTCTCACCGTTGTTTCGGCGATGCATGATCTCACTCTTGCCGGAATCTATTCAGATCGACTTGCGCTGATGCACGCCGGCCATCGTGTGGCACACGGCGTTGCAGAAGACGTATTGCGACCTGAAACTTTGGGTGAGTTCTACGGCGCATCAGTGCGCGTGCATCGTGAAGACGACGGCACCATTGTGGTGGTGCCACACCGCGTCTCTGGTCTCTAGTCCTTCTAGGGCACTGTTATGGCCCGGTAGTACGGTTGATGGCATGACATCAGCACTTGACCCCCGAATGCTTGATCGCATCGTGGAGGGACTTGCTCTCACGCATCAGAAGTTGCTGGAAGTGGTTGATGGTCTCTCCGCGGAACAGTTCGCCGAACCGTCGTTGTTGCCTGGTTGGTCGCGCAAGACACTTCTGGGTCATCTCACCATGAACGCGCGAAGTTTTGTTCATCTCATGACCTGTGCGGCCAGGGGAGAAGTGGGGGAGCAATACCCTGGCGGTCAGGCCATCCGCACGGCTGGCATCGAAGAGGCTGCTACCTGGGAGCCAACAAAAGCAGTGGCCGAACTGCGCAAAGCCATCTACACACTGGAAGGCGCATGGGCGGGCGCTACCAGTGACATATGGCAAGGAACCGGAACCATGTCCGGAGGGTCTACATCACCAATGCACGATCTTCCGTTTCGACGCTGGCGCGAATGCGTGGTTCACCTCACCGACCTCAATGTTGGTATTGGGTACAACGAGTGGCCCGACTACTACGTGCGTCTTGAACTTGATCGTCAGAAGATGGCATGGGCAGCATCGCATCCCATGGGTCTCACACAGTTTCCGAAAGAAGTGATGCAATTACCCGAAAAGCAACGGCTTGCGTGGTTGCTTCAACGCGAAACCGTTGACGGCCTTCCCTTGGGACCTGGCTTGTGATGAAGTTCTCCGTCAGGAAGTTCGTCGTAGCACTCGCATTGGCCGTGGGAATCGGTGCAGTTGCAGTTCCTGGCACTGCCAGCGCACACGCCATTCTTGAATCGTCCGATCCATCATCGTCTCAAGTGTTGGCCACCTCTCCGTCACAAATCACCCTCACCTTCAATGAGGAAATTGAAAGCAAGTTGGGCAGCATTCGCTTGTTCGATGCCCAACAAAAAGAAGTCGACATTGACACGACGCAACGAAGCGCCACCAACAAGAAGTTGGCTTTCGCGAATGTCCCCGAATTGGGCAACGGTGTGTACATCGTGGTGTGGCGCGTGGTGAGTGCCGATGGCCACCCCATTAGCGGTGCATTCCCGTTTGAGATTGGTGCCGCATCCTCAGGGACCGCAAGCACATTGCTCGCCAATGTTCTGAATGGCTTGGAATCGAACTCGAACCTGGGGAATCCCCTCGCCTTCGCCCGACTTCTCAGCTTCCTCGGCGCCATCGTTCTGATTGGCATGGTGAGCATCACATGGGGCTCATCACTGGTGCGAACCCGTCGCGCCATTCGCATATTGCGCATCGCTGCTCTTGCACTTGGTGTTGGTTCTCTCATGGTGCTGCTTCTGCAAGGTCCGTATGCTGCCGGCCATTCATGGGGTCAACTTTTCAACCTCACATTGCTGAACGATGTGTTGCGCACGCGCCTTGGCGTGGCTGCGTTGGTGCGTGCCGCCATTGCCTTTGAGTGGCTGCTCATTACATATGTGATTTCACGTGATGACACCACCATCTGGAAGAACATTGCTGTTTTCACGTCGTTTATTTCCATTGCTTCGTTTTCCATCAGTGGCCACCCCAGTGCCGCCTCAAATGCGCTTCTGTATGTCACCGTCGATGCCATTCACTTGGCCGCCATTGCATTGTGGGTGGGCGGCGTCATCAGCCTTGGATTGCTGTCGGGCGTGGAAGATCTGGAAGATGAATCGCGCAGATTTTCCCGCGTTGCCACCTATGCGATGCCGATTGCAGTGATCACCGGTGTAGTGCAATCGCTGCATCTATTGCCCAGTGTGAACTCACTGACAAGTACTGAATACGGCCGACTTCTCCTTGCCAAAACTGTCCTCGTGTTCATCACTATTGCCATTGGTACGGCAGCGAGAAAGAAGTTGCAGAACGGCAATGCCTCCACTATTCGTGCTCACATACGTCGAGAAGCAGTGATCGTGATTGTTGTGGTGGCGCTCACCTCTCTCATGGTGGGCACATCGCCGACCAAATCATCCACTGCTGCACCGAAGTCGTTCGACATCACCATGGTGCAACAAGATGTTGTCGCTGATTTCTCAGTGAACCCCGCAAAGAAGGGCACTGCAGAAGTGCACGCCATTTTCACCCCTCCCGGTG
>JALQYL010000063.1 GCA_023254135.1 Ilumatobacteraceae bacterium
GGTGGCCGCGGCCGCCGACCCAACAACCTGATCTGGGTAATGCCAGCGGAGGGAACGGATATGGCAGAAACGCCAGCACTTATTTTCATCGGCGGAGATGCACCACACCCGCGCATTCTCGATGTTTTACCTCGCGACGCTTTCGTGATTGCCGCCGATTCCGGTTGGGAACACGCAATCAATGCAGGCTTCACACCTCATGTATTAATTGGCGACATGGACAGCATCAGTGCAGAGCACTTGCAGCAAGCCCGCACCTTGAACGTGCACATCATCGAACATCACGCTGAGAAGGATTTCACCGATGCCGAACTGGCGTTGGAACTTGCCGCCGACCATCATCACCATTCGGTGCATCTGGTGTCCGGTGGTGGCGACCGATTCGATCACTTGCTGGCGCTCGTGCACTCACTCGCCCCTCACGCCGGGGACACATCACTCACCGCACACGTGGGTTCATCGCGTCTACACATCATCCAGCCAGGTCATGGTCTGCATTTCGGAGCAACCATCGGCCAAACAATTTCGCTTGTCCCACTTGGTGGCGCTGCAAAAGGCGTCACCACCACTGGCCTCAAATGGAACCTCGCCAAGGACACGTTGCGTGCGTTCGCGTCTCGCGGTGTGAGCAACATCGCCACCCACGACATGGTGAGCATCACCGTTCGCAAAGGTCACCTCGCCGTCATCATCCCCCTCTCACTCGAAAGCTGAACCAATGAAATCAACGCGCATTCTCCTCGCCGTAGCAGCGATCGCATCGCTCACTGCATGCACAAAAGACACCTCAACGCCAAAGACCGATGCTGACCCCAGCACAGTGAAACTTCTCGCCTATGACGCGTTCACACCCGAGAAGGGCATCTTCGATGACTTCACTGAACAAACTGGTGCAACGGTGAAGATCATCACATCGGGCGACACCGGTTCGATGGTGAGCAAGGCAATTCTCACTGCCGGAAAACCCGAGGCCGACGTGATGTGGGGCATCGACAACACGTTCCTCTCGCGAGCACAAAAGGCAAACCTGCTCAACAGCTATGAACCAGTGGACGAAGGTGACGTGTGCGTGAACTACGACAAGAAGTGGTTTGCCGAAAACAAGGTGCCTGTACCCACCACCCTCGAGCAACTTGCACAACCCGCCTATAAGAACCTGCTCGCCGTGCAGGACCCCGTGGCATCGTCTCCCGGACTCGCCTTCTTACTCGCCACCATTTCGCAATTAGGCGAAGGACTCTGGCAGTCGTATTGGAAAGACCTCAAAGCCAATGGTGTGCACATTGCACCCGATTGGACTGTTGCGTACACGCAAGACTTCACGCACTCTGGCGGCAAATACCCGTTGGTGGTGTCCTACGGTTCCAGCCCGCCGGCAGAAGCGTTCTATTCAGAAGACTGGACCGTGGCCCCCACCACGGGCGTCATCGAAGCAACGTGTTTCCACCAGATCGAATACGTGGGAATTATGCGCGGCACCAGCAACCCCAACATCGCTCAGAAACTCGTCGATTATTTGCTGGCAAAGAAGTTCCAGGAATCCATGCCGCTCTCATTGTTTGTATTCCCTGTCAACAAAGAAGCACAACTTCCCAAGCTGTTCCAAGATTTCGCGGTGAAGCCTGCCAATCCGCTCACATTGAAGCCGGAAGACATCGAAAAGAATCGCGAGACATGGCTTGATGCGTGGAGATCCATCGCGTTGTGATGCAACCAATCGCCACGACTGCACGGCGACTGCAAACGCTTCCGTTTGCGGCCCTCGCGCTGTTCTTTGCGCTCCCCGTTCTCACCATTGTTGCCAAGTTCGCACGTGTTGAGAATCTCGCTGACACCATCACCAATGCATCACTACGAAGCGTGTGGTGGTTCACCACATGGCAAGCAACACTTTCAACTGCTCTCACTGTGGCGTTGGCACTTCCCTTCACATGGGTCACGTCTCGACGTGGTTTTCGTTTCAACAGGACGGCAACGGCACTCATCACGGTTCCCTTTCTCATGCCGAGCGTGGTTGTTGCCACGGGGATCAGGGCCATGCTTCCGAATGCCCATGTGCCTGCGATTCTGTGGGCGCACGTGGCGTTCAACGTTGCCGTCATCGTGCGCATCGTAGGACCACGGTGGGCACTGCTTGATTCCACTTTGGAACTCACCGCAGCAGACTTGGGCGCTTCTCCCCTTCGCACGTTTGCTTCCGTGACGTTTCCACACATACGCGGTGCACTGCGAAACGCAAGTGCATTGGTATTTCTCTATTGCTTCACCAGTTTCGCCACTGTTGCCATTCTCGGCGGAATCTCACGCCGCACGATTGAGTCGGAAATCTTCACGCAAGCGGTTCGGCTGGGCAACACTGGCACTGCTACATCGCTCGCCATATTGCAAGCGGTGGTGATTGTCATCGTTCTCTCACTTGGAGCACGTAACACGAATACCGATGACTCTCAAACAATCAACCCCACGACCACTGCTCACCCAACCTTCACGAACTACGCCGCAATCGTGGTCCCACTCGCAATCGCAGTGACACCACTCATCGCTGTAATCACGAAGTCATTCTTCATCAACAACAACTTCTCATTCAATGGCTACAAATGGCTCTTCAGCGGCGCCGTGGAATCGGTGGGCATTAGCGCCACATCTACTCTTTTCACCTCTGCAACCTTTGCACTCGCCTGCGCAATCCTTGCCACATCATGCGCGCTGATCATCGCAAGCGCACGCAATCAACAGTCAGTCATCAACACCATGACCGCACTACCACTTGCCGTTTCCGCAGTCACCCTTGGCCTTGGAATCATCATCACCTTCAACCAATCACCTTTCAATTGGCGCGGCGACCGATGGCTCATCCCGGTCATCCACTCTGTGATAGCGCTGCCACTTGCATTGCGCACCATCACACCGGCACTCAATGCCATCCCCGCAGACCTTCACGACGCATCGGCATCACTGGGCGCGAACCCTCTTCGCACCTGGTGGAAGATTGACCTGCCACTTCTTCGTCCTGCTCTCACCAAAGCTGCTGGCCTCTGCGCCGCTGTTTCTCTCGGCGAATTCGGCGCCACCAGCTTCCTCAGCCGATCAAATTCAACAACAATCCCCATTGCCATCGGTCAATTGCTCGGTCATCCCGGCACCGTGATGAGCCAATCGGCATACGCACTAGCAACACTCACAATCGTTGCAGTGAGCATTCTGATCTAGATACTTGCACGCACCTCTGTGTCATCCTTGACCGAGGAGGAAAACGAATGAGACTTGTTACTTGGAATTGTCAAGCAGGACTCGACAAGAAGATTGAAGTTATTCGCCGTCTCAACCCGGACATTCTTGTACTTCAAGAGTGCAACGAGAGCAATGCGCTCTCCATTCAGCCCGAAGTCTCGAACATCTGGCGTACTCCGGGAAGGCCTGGTCAGAAGGGCTTCGGCATCTATGGCTTCAATGGCTTCACCGTCACGCCCATTGACCCAGCCATTGACTATCCGTGGGTCATTCCGTGCGAGGTCGTCACACCGACGGGCGACACTTGGGCACGGCTTCTGGGTATATGGACAAATGTTCAAAAAAATATTGACCGACCAACCTACGCAGGCCAGTTTGCATCAACCCTTCACGCATGGAGTCAAGAGATTTTCACATTTCCCACCGTCATTGCCGGAGATCTGAATGCATCAATGCAGGGTCCTTCAAAGCTCCCTCACGCACAAAACATCGAATCTGCGAAGGCCCTTGGGCTTCAGTCTGCATACCACCTGTTCAACAATGTCGAACACGGCGAGGAACCTGACATGACCCTCAAATGGATTGGCCCCGGAAAAATTCCATACTTCTACCATTGCGACTTCGTCTTCGTTTCACCTCAATTTCAGGCGAACGGGTCCTGCCACATCGACCAACTCTTCTCTTCTTCCGAGACGCACATCTCTGACCATCAAGCTGTAGTTGTTGATTTTCCGATGACTCATTAATTCATTCGAGTTCGACACACCCCGCTGTCATACTGGTTGAAGTGCACGGGCGACCGCTTGGGCACGCCAATCGAACAAGAAAAGCTCCGGTTTTACCGGGGCTTTTCTTTTTGTCCAGAGACAGGAGATATCACCATGAACTACTCGAACGCCAACTTGTATGAAATGCAGGTCAACCACCGCAAAGCCGTATTTTGCGACATCGAACGTCATTTCGTCACCATCAATACCCCGCAAGCAGAGAATGCCATGTCGTTGTTGTCTCATGTTCCATTCGACAAATCACTGGCATTCGACTGCGCTCTCAACGAAATTGGCCAATACGACCTCACCGTGGGAATGGCAGATGACGAAATGGAGATGGTCCCATTCTTCACGCTCTCAACTGGCGTTACTGCCAGAGTGACTATCTATGCGCCAACTCCCGTCAACACAACGGCGCAGTTCTATAAGGAACTCATGGAGCACATGTTCCACATGCCGGCAAGCGAGGACTTAGTGCGCTGGTGGAGCGAGTCAAAACAGTTGCCATCTCGCATCACATACGAATTCGCTGAAGATGACGACACATTGTGTGATGTCGTTATCGACCTTTGCACCGCAGCATCGCAGGTCATTACTGACCCGTGGGATGACTTCTAGTTAGGAACCCTTTGGCTTCACGCTAGATGTGGGCTTTGGTACACCGTTCTTCACACGGGGTTTCAGTGTGCTGACGGGAGGCCTACTGGTTGAGGTTGATCTATTGGGCGCAACCGTGGTGGGCAATGCACCGTTCTTTGTACGCATCGTGTTGACGGTTATCTTCGGCGGCTTTGTAGTCACCGCAATTTTTCCGCCGTTGCTCGCGTTGGTGGCCGAAACACCTCCGCCAATTACGAAAATGCCGAGAAGGGCGGTGGCTGTTGCCATTCGTGCGGTACGTGTTGAAATTTTCATGATGTTTCCTAACTTACTGAGGAACGGGATATGCCGACGTCTTGAATGCGATCTTCACGCCTGAAACCGTTGTTCCATCGACGAAGCGAATGGACACAAGTACTCCGGTGGCATATGCCGACACAGCGATATTGGTTCCCAAAACGCCCGAGGCTACTGACGCCTTTCCAGACTTCTTGGTGCCAACATTGGCTCCGGAAGTCTCTGCATACGTCCACGACTGTGCCGGCTTGCACCACGTGACCTCACGGAAGCTTGCGCTGATGGTGCAGGCACCCGGCGCCATGGTTGTTGCAGGAACCGACGGTGGAGTTGGCGTTAGCTGCATCTGTGTGGTTGGTGGAGCAACCGTGGTGGTGTCTTCTGGGTTGTTTTGCGTCTGCAACTTGGGAGGAAGCGTGGCCAAGGCCGCATTCTTCGTACGAACACTTGAAGAACTGGAAGTGGATTGTCCGCCACACGCCGAGACAGCAATGGATGCAGTGGCCAACAAGACAAGCAGTTTCGTGATCTTCACCATGAGCTCTTTCTTAGCGAGGAGTTGTGGAGATTGGTTGCGAATTTGTGGGCACCGAAGCACTGACCTTCGTTCCATCTTTGAAGGTCAAGGTCACGTTCACCTTGGTGGCGGTCTTTGCATTCTTCAACGAAGCGGTGAGGGTTCCGCCGGCGCTTGTTCCCGATGCAACAACAACGCTCTTGCCGGAAACCTGCGCCGTAATGCGCCACTTTGTCGCCACCTTGCACCATGTGATGGATCGAGTGGATGCAGTGACTGTGCACGTGGATGCACTGGCATTGGAAGTGTTCGCAGGGGCCAGCGTTGTTGAATCCGGGGCTGGCTCCACCGAGGTGGAGGTTGTTGAAGTGGTGGAAAACTTCGTCATGTTGGTCACCACTTGGTCGTCGTCATTCGAAGGCAACGCTTGAGTAGTGGAACTAGCGCCCAGTGCAGCATTCTTCACACGATTCGATGAACCACTGCTTGCGTCGTTGGAACCGCACGCGGCAAGCACAACCAGCCCCGCAGCAATCGATAACGATGCGATAGTTCTGAGTGAAGCCTTCATCTCGGGTCCCTAACTTGCTGATCTCACGTGGAACACCACGTAATAGTCAACATACACCGACTGCTAGTCATCCCCACAGATGGCAGACGAGGTCAACGTTTCCGTTGACCTTTGGCCCATTTGCCACCACGAGTCTTCTTGGGTGTATCGAGCAATGCCTGCGCTTCCAGTACCGAAATCGTGAAGATCTGCTCGTCGTCCTTCAGCGAACGGGTCTCGCCGCCACACGAGATATACGCGCCGAACTTGCCCAGGGTGGCCATAATCATTTCCCCATTTGTCGCCACACCTACTTCTCGGGGCAAGGAAAACATGCGGGTGGCGTCCGCCATGGTGACAGTGGTGGGGTCCATGCTCTTCAAGATTCCTGCGGTGCGGGGTTTCTTCTCCCCCTCAGGCAGATTGCCCTTTTCGCCCCACTGGAAATAGGCGCCCGTGCTCGTCACCTTTATATATAGAGGTACGTCACCCAGGTGGCCGATAAGGCGGGGCGTGCTGGCAGCAAGCAGGGCCACCACCGCCTGGGGCGATAGGTCGTCGAACTCGGTGTGGTCGGGCAAAGAAAGTTTCACAGAACCACATTCAATGTACGGACTGCTGGACTTGCCGAACATCTTGCCCGCACGAACAATGATCTCGTCGCCCGTCTCCGGATGCATGCCCAACGACATGGCGTACATGTCCTCGCCTTTCACATTGGCGATTGCATCGGACACCAACGTTTGAAGTCCGGGATTCTCACCATTGCCGAAATAGAACGCGTTGAGAATTGGGGTGCGCAATGTCTTGTCCTCCGAGATGCGATCGAGCATCTCTTCCAACTCGTTCGTGAACTCATAATCCATCAGTTCTTCAAAACTGGTGGTGAGCAAGCGATGCACTGCGAATGCGGTGACAGTGGGAATGAATGCCTTGTCACCGTTCTTGCTCCACACGTACAACGCACGAAGCTTTGCCACGATTGCGGCGTACGTGGACGGGCGCCCAATTCCCAAGTCCTCCAGTTCTCTCACCAACGATGCTTCAGTGAATCGAGCAGGGGGCGTGGTGTTGTGCGTACGCGCCTCCGCACTCTCCACGGGAACATCGTCGCCCACTGCAACAGTGGGAAATGGTGCACCAGCGTTGTCGTCTTCTCTTGCCGGTGCGTACACCGTACGGAAACCGAGCTGTGTGTATGTAGTGCCGGCTGCCGTGAACACCGCATCGTGATTGCCACCGCGGGTCTTCAATGTGAGAGTCACCGTGACTCCCTTGGCCTCAATCATTTGCGACGCAATGGTGCGTTGCCAGATCATGCGGTACATCGCCATCTGGCGATCCGTGAGTCCTTTCGGTGCTTCCACATTCATGTACGTGGGGCGAATTGCTTCGTGCGCACCCTGCGCCTTCTTCTTGCTGGTGGTGTAACGGTGGAATGGGGCCACCATGTCCTTTCCATAGAGCGACTCAATGGTGCTGCGAATTGCCACACGACTCGCAGGTTCGTGCACGGGGTTATCGGAACGTGGATATGTGATGAGTCCTTTTTCAAACAGCATGTTGCTCACGGCCTGCGCCTCTTTGATGCTCATGCCAAGGCGGTTGATGGCATCTTGATACAGGCTGCTCATGGTGAAAGGTGGCTGCGGATTACGTGTGGCCGCTTTCTCGGTCACATCAACCACGGTCAATGCGGCACTGCCGTTATTGAGCGACTCTGCAATCTCCTGTGCAGTCGAAATATCGAGAACGGTCGCTGTGCCCACCAATTCGCCAGATGCGTTGAAGTCCTTCCCCACTGCAATGGCATTGCCGGCCAACTGCTTCATGGTTGCGGTGAACGCGGGATGTGTTGACGTGAGCGCGACAACATCTGCATATGCAGCAGACACGAACTTCATACGTTCTATCTCGCGCTCCACCACCAAGCGCAATGCAGGGCTCTGCACTCGACCTGCTGTTGTATTGCTACGTACCTTGCGGCGCGACACGTCGGTCACCTCAAATCCGAACAATCGATCCAGGATGCGACGGGTACGAGCTGCCTCAACCAAATTCTCATCAATGTCGCGAGGGTGCGCCAACGCTTCTTCAATGGCTGCCTTGGTGACCGAATGGAACACCACGCGCTTCACCGGCACGGTGGGTGCAAGAAATTCTGCGAGATGAGCAGCGATGATTTCGCCTTCACGATCATCGTCGGTGGCCAACACCACCTCACTGCACTGCTTCAGGTCCTTCTTCAGACCGGCAATCACCTCTGCGCCTTTCGCGGTGAGTTCATACGTGGGAGCGAAATTGTTCGCTACATCAACACTGCCCTTGCGAACAGGAATGTCCGCAATGTGCCCAATGGATGCTCGAACGATGAAGTTGTCCCCCAGGAATTTCTCAATGGTTTTCACCTTGTTGGGTGACTCCACGATGAACAACGTCTTGTTGCCCGTGGTGGCTGCCGATGATTTGGTTTTTGATGTGGGTGTTGATGTCATGGCTGGGTTTCATACACCCACCCCCTCTTTTTCGGGCCAGATCGACAATGCTTTGACCCTTATAAGAAAAGGAGAAAAAGAAAAACTTGACACCACTGGCGCGTGTACGCGCGGAAAGTTGCAATTCGCAACGGCAATTCCAAACCCTGCCACACCCCTTTATTCCACTAAGAAGGCTTTTTCCCCTACCTCAGAAATGAGTTCGAGTGCCCACTCCCTTTGCCGGTCGTTCAAACAAGTCAGAAAGCCCACGTGGTCTCGATGCCAATGAAAAGGTCTTTATTTTCAATTTCCCGTTCAACGAGGAAATCAAAGAAGAGATCAAGGCATTAAGCGACAGCAAGTTCAACGGATCCGAAAAAATTTGGACCACCCCACTTCGTAACGCAGCAGAAGTGAAGGACATTGCGCAGCGACACAAGTTCAT
>JALQYL010000064.1:0-231 GCA_023254135.1 Ilumatobacteraceae bacterium
AATCGGGTTGTTGAAGGCGAACTCGGCGAAGAGCTCGTAGTCGTGATTCCCGTCGTCAGCAACGAACGAGTTACGGGTGCACTACGCACCGCGCAGTCGACGTCGTCAATAGACGCCCGCCGGAACCGCGCAACCGCCTGGATCGTGTCGCTGGGCGCTGGCGTCCTCGTGATCGCTGCCGGAATGGCCAGGCTTCTCGCCGTCCGCCTCGTGCGACCGATCCGCCGACTG
>JALQYL010000064.1:241-8743 GCA_023254135.1 Ilumatobacteraceae bacterium
CTTCGCCGTTCAAGTCCCCGTCAGTCGGATACCGGAGATCGCCGATACCGCCTCGGCGCTCACCGCAACGGCCGCACGACTCGACGAACTGGTCGCCCGCGAACGGTCCTTTAGCGCCGACGCCTCGCATCAGCTGCGTACGCCGCTGACGGCGATGCGCACCACGCTTGAGGCGGAGCTGTCATATCCTCGAGCCGACCCGGCATTGGCGCTCAGCGAAGTGCTCGGTGACATCGATCGCCTCGAGACGACCATCGCCGAACTGCTCGACATTGCTCGAACCAACGATCGTCCCGTGGCGATCGAACTCGCACCGGTGCTCGCTGGGCTTGCTGCCGCGTGGGCACCTCGGGCCGCCGCGAAGGGTCGGTCAGTAACAGTGGACCCCGCTCGTCACAGCCCTGCAGCAATCGGGCATCTGACCATGTTGCGGCACGCTCTCGACGTGCTCGTCGACAACGCCCTCGTCCACGGCGACGGGGCAATCAATGTCGCCGTCACTCATGACGATCACACCGTGACGGTCACCGTCTCCGACGACGGGACCAGTTTCTTAGTTGATCGTCACGACGACGGCAACATCGATACTGGCCACGGCGCGCCACAAACCAGCGGCCGCGGTCTCGCGCTCGCGCGGCGACTCGTTGCAGCCCAGTACGGTCGATTAACTATTGAAAACAATCCGAATACTCGCGTGTCGATCCATCTCCGTCGTGCGACGGTCGATAGTGAATAAGTAGCAACGATTCCGCGAAAGCGCGACGCAAAGATTCACACCATCTTCGAGGGCACCTCAGAGATTCAGCAGCTGGTGATTGCTCGCGCCATCTCCGGCCTGCGCGTGGAGTAAGAACCTGCCAAGGGGAGCGACGATGATGGGCGGTCAGAACCGCGTTGATTGGGCGACCCGCGTATCCATAGTCCTTCCCTTCGTGGGTCTGGCACTCACGGCGCTCACATGGGGTTCGAATCCGTCTCCCATTCTGGCTCTCGTACTTGTCACAGTGCATGTGGGGTTGGTCCTTGTTTCAGTAGGGCATGCGGAAGCAATTGCCCGTCGTGTGGGGGAACCGCTGGGGACTCTTGTTCTTGCCCTCGCAGTCACCGTGATTGAAGTGTCACTCATCGTCACATTGATGGTCACGGAGGGCCCAAAGGCAGCAACCCTCGCACGAGACACTGTGTTTGCCGCAATCATGATTGTGTGCAATGGGGTGGTGGGAATATCCATCGTGCTGGGTGCACGGAAATCGAGAGTGCTGCGTTTTAGTGAACAGGGAGCCAATGCACTGCTCGGAACTGTGATCACGGTTGCAACGTTGAGCCTTGTGCTTCCCACGTTCACCTCCAGCAGCGACGGACCTACTTTCACGTCATCACAACTGGCATTCTCTGCCATTGCAGCTGCCTCTGTGTATGCCGTATTTGTTTTCGTGCAAACAGTCAGCCATCGTTGGATGTTCCTGTCGCCTGAAGCTCTTGCTGATGAATCAGACGACGAGTCGGCCCATGTCACGCCGCATGCACCCCGTGCCGGCAAGGCAGAAGGCTTGGTTACTCGGAGCACTCTCTTGCTCGTTGGTCTTGCTGGCGTCGTTGGATTGGCCAAGACGCTTGCACCACGCATTGAAGACACCGTTGTGTGGATGGGTGCACCCCAAACTTTCGTGGGTGTGGTGATTGCATTGATGATTCTGTTGCCCGAGTCAATTGCTGCATTCCGTGTCGCAGGACGTGGAGAGATGCAAACAAGTTTGAATCTCTCGTTGGGGTCCGCTTTGGCAAGTATCGGACTTACTATTCCCAGCATTGCCGTGGCATCTATTTGGATCGACGGGCCCGTTATTTTGGGCCTCAGCTCAAAGGAAATCGTTTTGCTCGCACTCACCGCAGTGGTGGGTTCGCTCACTTTCGGTTCGGGCCGAGCCACTGTGCTGCAAGGCGTGCATCACGTAACGATCTTCGCGGCGTTCATCTTCATGACACTCGTTCCGTAAACCTCACTCGTCATCAATTCCGAGGAGATATCGAAGAGCCGTTAACGAGGTGTTGAGCCATGCGTCATCAGTGTCGCTGGAGCCAGTGACGTCTACGACAATTCGTCCAACCAAAAGTGACTGCAACAAGTAAGCAATGCCAACAATTGGCGCACGGGGCGAGATGAGTTTTCGTTGCTCGGCCGACTCAAGTACGCGTATGAAATGTGCGGTGCCGTCAATTTGGGCATCCTTCATTGCACGTTGAATTGCTTTATTTGAATCTGTGGCTGCGAGTCCACTAATTCGCCGTAGGCGTCGAGTGCGTGCTTTCGGCGTACCGCCAACGGAAAGGCCCAACATTAAGACCTCGAACATTGACTTCTGATCGCGTGCTTGGTCTGCCAATTCTTCAATGATTGCGAGTTCGGCGATGACGTGTTGGAGTGACTGGTCAAGGGCGACAACAGCTATCAGGTTTTCGCGACTTCCGAAGTGATGATAAACCGAACTACTCGATACTCCGGACTCTGCGAGGACGCGGTCGAGATTGAAATTGACTGCCCCGTACTTCTCTAGTTCAACTGTGGCAAATCTCTTGACAGTTGCAATAGTTTCTCGTCCATCGCTTCTTGTGCGGCGTTGAGTGGCCATCTACCTACTCTATGCCGTGTGTTCAGAACGCTCATCGTGCGAGCTAGAACTGGCGAATGGCTCGGACTCGTGAGAGGTCTGTCTTCAGCGGGGATGAATATGTTCCGTTCGTGAAGTCGTACCCCACGCATACTCCTGCGATTCCAGTTTCTGAACTGCTGGAGTACACCGCATTGGCAAACGAGCCGAGGCCAAATGCTTTCAGGTTGTTGTACATCAACTGAAGTTCTTTGAACGATGGTTGATACCAGTCGGAAGCAGTCGGAGTGGAGTATTCCGCAGCAACTCCAGCTGCATATGCGCTACGAGACACCGACATTTGGTCCTCTCGAGAAACGATACGGTTGGCGGCCTCGTATCCGCGCCCAAATGCGTAGTAGTCGCGAGTATCAGATTTCGAACCGATCCAGTTCGCTTGGCATCCTTGCGCACCATCGCCACAAATAATTGCATTGGTAATCCAGATCACGCCTGCTGATGCATCGTCTGGCGCAGCCTCCAAATAGTCAAAGTCGGGGTAGTTCCCTGCGCTGTCGACAAAGAAGATCAGGCCGCCGCCTGGTCCAACTGACCCCACAGTGCATGCACTCGTTCCGTTGGCGCCGCAGACGGAAAGTGCGTGGAAGGGGAGACCTGATGTGCCTGCACCCGCAGCGCCAGATGCGCCCACAGCACCATTCGCACCTGCGGGCCCCGTTGCTCCTTGTGGTCCGGTTGCGCCGGCGGGACCAGGTACGCCCTGTAATCCGATTTCGCCTTGTGGGCCTGAGGTATTCCACTGGAGGCGAGTTTCGGTCTTCTTGCATGTCCCTGTTGCTGAGAATCGAATGACCCCACTTTTCTTATCTGCACAAGCATTAATTGACTTAGTGGTGTTGGCAGCCGACCCGATGGCAACGGTTCCGATGGTGAACCCGATCACTACTCCGAGGATGAGAGTCACACGGGAAAATGAGAAGAATTGACGAGAATTGTTAATTGGGTGAAGCACCCAATTAACATAACACATAGAGTCGGCCTGTCAAACGTGGATTCTTTGGAAAATTGTGCGCGGTGTCTTGGGTCTGACCATCGGTCATTGAAACGAAAAAGGCCCGCACAGAAATCTGTGCGGGCCTTTTTACTGGTGATTGTTTATGAGAAGTAGAGGCGGTTGCCCTTGGCCTTGCTGTTGCCAGCGATGTCCACGTAGAAGCCGCGGTCATCAATGCCGACCGAAGCCGAAAGTTCAAACTTTGCGCCTGGGATTGTGTATGCGGGTGTGATTGTTTCTCCACCTGCATAGCTCCAGTAGCCCTCTTGGTGGCACTTCACCTTGTACCAAGGTCCACGGCACACCGTCTTGTAGAGACGAGTGCGTGTTTCCGGAACCGTGACAGCGGGAACCTTCACGTCTGGTGTTTCGAATCCGGCACTTGCATTGATGCTTCCCTTGCCGAACGAAATTCCGTTGTTGGAGATGACGACTGAGCCGTTACCCCATGCACGTGCGCCCACCCAGAAGTCACCACTGGAGTAACCCATCTCTTTGTCGTAGTGGAAAGAGAGCTCCTTGCGGAATCCCCAGTTGTTGGGATTGACTTCGACAGAGAACGACTGCTTCGGTGTCTTGTAGAACGAGGCAGTACCGCTCAACGTTGCCGTTGGAGTCTTCAGTGGAGCAACGCACTTCATGTCGGGGCAGTTGGTGACAGAAAGTGATCCGTCCACTGATGCGTACGAAGGCATGCCCGGAAGTTGCAACCCACTGGAAATGCCCAATGTGAAGCCGATTTGATTGTTGGCGAAAGACTTGAATCCAACGGTGGTGGAGCCGGTGATGACGCCGAACTTGTTGGTGCCAGTGCCCATGAAATCGACGCCCTTGCTGTTGGCCACCAAGTGCAACTTCAAACTGCCAAGGTCGATACCGCCAGGAGCGAAGCCACCCTCGCCGTTCAATTCAAGGCCACCTGCAGGATCGAATGTTCCCTTCATACGGGCAGTGAGGCCGTAGCCCTGCAATCCACCGCTGAACGAGAGATTGAGACCTTGGGAATCGCGCTGCAGTTGTCCGAACGATTCATCGAATTGGAATCCGCCCACGGAGAACGCGCCGATGTTGAATTGAATGTTGTACTCGAGCGGAGCGAATGAAACATTTCCGTCGACCACCACTGGAGTTCCGACGAATTTGCCATCGAACGACATTGCGAACCCTTTCGGATATTCAACGCCAGCAATTGTTGTGCCGAGTGATGAATATGAGAAAGCTAAGTAACGAGCCGACAGCGTGTTCTTGATGTTGAAAATGTTTGGTGCACCATCAGCCTGTGATCCGAAAGACATTCCCAATGTCACGCCAACACCCACTTCGAATGCGGCGGTGAATTGTGTCTGAGGGTTGATGCCCAGTTCCTTCAAGATGGTGGGGACCGTGCCGGTGACGGAGAAGCCGATACCTTTTGGCACACCACCGACAAAGGTTGTCTTTCCGGTGATGGAGGAAATGTCAAAACCGGGGATGCCCATTGCATCTTTCAGGCCGACACGATTGTTGGTGAGCTCCACCGCCACCGTTGCTTCTGCGGGAATGTATGTGCCCGTCAAAGTGAGTGGCAGAACCGAGCCACTCAATGACAGCTTCGTATCGGCCACGACAGAGAAGTTGGACTCTGCACCGTTCGCAACAACCTTCACCAACGTGCTGAGAACTTCGAATCCGAAGCCATCACCAGCGGGCAACTTGATTGAAGCATTGGGGATCACCGCTGATGCGATGAACGAGTTGGTGCCCGTGACTTCAACCTGTGCGAAGTCAAGCGACTTGCAATTCACGGAGAGAATGTCGCAGAAATCTGATGGCACGAGCACAGGGTTTCCTGTGGATTGAATGCTCACACCCACGGTGGTGTTGCTTGGCTTGCGAGTAGAGGTCTCGGTGGGCTTGTTGGTGGAGAGAACTCCGGTATTCGCGTCCTGCGACAGCATTCTCTTGGTCGGAGGCGTAATGGCGGCGTTCTTCACTCGCTTCGATGGAGCGGTGTTGGTAGATGCGGTCTCTGTGCCTGCGGAACATGCGGTAGTGGAAACGACCAAAGCGATGACAAGCGGAATTGAGAGATTCTTGAGTTTCATGGTTCTCCTCGAGGATGCTGCAGATGGCACCTTACTATCCAAAAGTCGCTGACTAGAACTTCTGGCGTATGCCTTCGGCCAGGTGATGGGGCCCAAAATCAGCCCCACTAGATTGCTCGAATGCGTGCAGTTATCTCTCGTTCAGGTTCCGTGGCAGTGGAGGAAATTGACGACCCGTCAGGTTCGCACATTCTGCAGATTGCCCAGACAGGAATCTGTGGCAGTGACCTGCACATGGTGGAGAACGGCATGTTGCCCGTGGCCATTGGACATGAAATTGGTGCTCGCCTCGCAGACGGATCACTTGTGGCCGTGCGTCCGACAGGTGATTGCGGTGCGTGTGATTCCTGTCGACGCGGATTTCAGAGTTCGTGCCGTACCTCAACTGGAACGTCATATGGAATATCCATCAATGGCGGACTGGCCGACTACATCGCAGTTGATGACCAACGAGTGTTCCCCATGCTTCCCGGAGCACGTCCGAAGGACGCAGCGCTGGTGGAGCCACTTGCAGTGTCATGGCATGGTGTACGCCGTGTCAACCCAGAAGCGGGAACTACTGCGCTTGTTGTAGGAGCGGGTTCTATTGGCCTCCTGGCAGCTGCCGCACTGCGTGCGCGCGGATTGGAGGTGGACATTGTGAGTCGTCACGCTCATCAGTCGGCCGCGGCAGAAGCAATTGGCGCACGTGTGATTGAGAAGCCAAAGTCCTATTCATACCTCTCTACTTTTGATGCGGTGTGCACACAGCAGACAATCGACATGTGCGTCTCGGCTTGTATGCCCGGTGGAAAAGTAGGGGAATTCGGCATGTTCTGGGAAGACACACGACTCACCAACGCTTGGCTCTTCAAGGAGGTGTCACTGGTGCCCGCTATGGCATATTCGCATGCGGAAGACCATGACGATTTCCGCGAATCGGCGGACCACTTGGCTCGCAATCCTCATATCGCTGACGCGTTGGTCACTCATACATTCGGTCTTGATGACGCAGTGGAAGCATTTCGAATTGCAAAGGATCGCAAGTCCGGAGCAATCAAAGTGCATATTCATCCGTGAGAATTGCATGCCGCACGTTTGAGAATGAACAAATATTCAGTCATAATTGCCGCATGCCGATAACGCGCCCTCAGAACGACAGATTCGTTCGCAACACGTTGGCCGTGGCCGTGGCAACGGCAATAGTTGTCTTCGTCGTCGTCACCAAACTTCCCATGCGCTCGGGTTCGGTTCTTCTGGAGAGAACGTCAGTAGCCACATCGATGCAAACTTCGAAGGATGGCTTCGGGTTTCCTAATTTCACCGCAGCAGCAACATTTGAACAGTTCAATACCTCGGACCTTCTCAGAATGTTCGGTCGGTCGGTCTGTACGGGCGAGCAAGCGTCGGGGTGTGAACTAAAAGCACAGGCAGTTGCATGGGCACAGATGGTGAATCAAGCTCGACAGAGCGGTCATTGCGAAGGGCTCACTGTCACTGCCGCCTGGCGATACGCACGGCAGCAATCACCGGCTACTTCTTCCTTGGTGAACACGGGAGATGTCACGCACGCAATCTTTCGATCGTTTGCCACCCAGTTCTTTCCCAACGTGCAGACAGAATCAGAGTCCTGGTCGAACAAGAGCATTGCCGAGAAACTTGCGTCTCTTGCCAAAGAGTTGGCAGTAGGAAGGCTGACCTATTCGATGGGTTTGTACACCGATCACGGAGGACATGCGGTCTTGCCGTATGCGATTGAATTCAGTGACAATGACAAAGCAATCGTGCGGGTGTACGACTCGAACTGGCCTGGCCGTAATCGGTATGTGACCATTGATTTGCGCACCGGACAGTGGAAGTTCTCGTTCTCCAATCCAGAGCCGAAGAACGATCTGAATCCATGGACGGGCACATCGTCCTCCATGGATCTTGCCTCTTTGGATGTTCGTTCATCGTCCCCCTCTCCCATAGGTTCCGGATCGGTGAACGACACAATGCTCTTGGTTCGCTCACCATCTCTGAATTGGTCCATCTCCACCGCCGATGGAGTCATTGGGCCCACCTCGTCCACTATTTCGTCAAAGAGTCGCATCAAGCCGCTGCATGTTGACAAGACCAAGCAGATTCCTGAATACCTCGTTTATGTTTCTTCGCCGAAGATCTCACTGAAGTTGATGGACAAGTCGAGCGTATTTATCGTGCGACCCAATGCGGTCACGCGAGTAACTACATCTGAATCGCGCGAGCAGGACATTGTGATTGACGAGACCACCGTCGCAGCTGGCGGGGATGGAGTCACGCTTTCTTTGGCATCTGATGATCTGGCTGTCACCGTGACAGATGCCAGTGCAGTCATTGACGTGCAAGATTCTGCTCTCAATGTTTCGGTCGGCTCCGAAAAGATCACACTGAATGCAGATCACCCCACTGTCACCATCGAGGAGACGGATGCGGGTATCAGCACTAAGGATGGTTCCGAGTTTGATTCAGTGACCCCATCCGTGGCTAACGACCTTGTGCAAGTGGCACAGTTTCCCGATTTGCCTCCTGCGAATACCCGAGACATGTCCGTTGATGGCTATCGGGTGGATATTTACGAGCCTCCAACGCAAGTAAAAATCGTGGAAGCACAACCGGTGACCTCGTTGACAAGCAAAGAATTCGTCGAAGCATCGAGCACATCCACCTCCACTTCTACAACAACCACGGTGACATCAGCACCAAGCAGTTCGTCAACGACAGTTGTTGCCACCAACATCGTCACATCAACTACTTC
>JALQYL010000065.1 GCA_023254135.1 Ilumatobacteraceae bacterium
CAATGGCGGGCCATGCAGTGGGCCGTGACAACCACCAATGGTGAGTTCAATCTTGTTGCCCACGCCTGTTTTGATCACTTCTTGCACGGCGGCAGGGTCGCACAGCATGGCGAAGGCCGAGCCAGGGATTTGGTGTTCGATCATGGCGCCGAGCAGTTGCGTGCCATCGCCTGGTGTGCCCGCGCCCGGGTTGTCGCTGGTGTCGTTGATGACGATGGGTTTCTTGCCGTCGGCGACAAGGGCAGCGGCGGTGCGCATGGCGGAATCGGGTGAGTGTGATTCCAGGATGAAACGTTCGCGAGATTCCCATATCCATTGGGCAAGTTCGGTGGCGCATTGTTTGGCCAGTTCGCGATTGTTGTCGGTGGTGCACACCACGTGCACACCTACGTGTTCGGTGTCTGAGTACGGGAACCCGTGGTACACGGTGCAGTCGATGACGCCGGGGCGTTCTTCGATACGCAGGCACAATTCCATGAGTTCGGCGGCGGGGAAACCTTCGTCGGTGGTGGATGGTTGCATCAACATGGGAATGGACACCAGTTCGGTGACGGGATTCGTTTTCTTGTTCACGGCGTCGACTGCAACAGCCACCGCTTCCACACCGCGCGCGCCGCTGTCGGTGTGTGGATAGAGGTGATTGCCGATGAGTGCGTTGTACTGCGACGACATGGCTTGAGTGATGTTGCCGTGCAAATCGAGTGCAGCTGTGATGGGAAGATCGGGCCCAACCAATGCGCGAATGGCGGTAATGAGATCGCCTTCCAGGTCGGGAATGCCATCAACAACACCGGCGCCGTGAATTTCCATCACGAGTGCATCAATATCAGGGTTGTCCTCCAGTCCTTTGAGGATGGTGTTTTTGAATTCGTTGTATGGCTCTGCGGCGATGGTGCCGGAGGGATTCGCTACGGCAGAGAGGATGGGAACAATCTCAATGCCGCGGCGCAAGCATTCGTCGATGATGCCACCGGTGTAGGTGGCTATGCCTGCGTAGCTGAGAAGTTCGTCGCCTTGCTTGATGGTGAAGTGTTGGCGCTCGGTGAGTCCGCTCACTTCAGTGGCGTATGTGTTGGTTTCGTGGAACAGTGCGGCAACTGCGAACTTCATGTACAAATACTAAGTGCGCTCGTTGTGCGGAGGATTATTTCCAGCCAAGAGTCTTCTCAGAAGAACCCAGCGAGCCACTGAGGGTGGCGAGAAGGTTGAAGATGTCTTTTCGTTGACGCGCAGTGAGACCGTTCACGTCACCCATGAGGCTGCTTCCTTGCAGCACCAACTGAATGATGAAGGCGTAGGTGCGAGCTGTTCGCTTACTCACTTTGTTCACCGTGGCGATGCGGTCCGCGATACCTATATATAAGGACTGATCGGTGGAGAAAGCGTCGGGGTCGGTGCCTTCGTCGAGTAGGTGGCTCACAATGCGCAGACGCAGGTTGACATCGGGATTTTTCTGCAGGTGGGGGAAGATCAGCGGTAGTGGGCTGTCGGCCAAAGGTTCCATGATGCGCGCCATGAGGCGATTGGAGACGGCGAGAAGAAGTTCGTTGCGTGACCCGAAGTAGCGCTTCACATGCATCGTTTGCAAGCCTGCTTCAGCGGCGATGTCGCGCACGCCCACTTTTGCAATGGCGGTGGTGCGTGCCAGCTTGATGGTGGCCTCGATCAGCAGCTCGGCGCCGGCATCGCGAGAGATGCGGGTGGGGGCTTGCTTCTTTGGCATGCGCCATTTCTACCAGCCGCACGGTTCATTTGTTTACTGCGTAAACAATTTCCGCCCACCGAACAATGTTCAGTAAGAGTAGCTACACCCCACCCACACGAATCCACTCGCCGCTGCACTCATATTGATCCATGAGGTCAGCTTCCCATTCCTCAAGAATGTCTGGAATTTCAATGTCCTCAAGACTTGCTGTTCGTTGGATATTGAAAGTGTCAGAAAAATGAGCAGCTCGTGTGAACGAAGTCCAAAAAGTTTCCAGCCTGAATGCAACAGAAATGTCCGCTTCGTTCTCAAAGAACAATTCGCCGTTCTTGAAATTCTGAAACTTTTCGCGGCGAACCCAAACTTCATGGATTAGTTCGTCTTTGCCTTGAAAATAGATACGTCCTTTTCGAATGGCAGATTCTGACTTTGGTCCGGCCATCGCCACATGGAGACATGGGTAATCGTCCGGCACTCCAGCGATGTTGATGGTGGTTAGCTCAAGCGAAAGCTGAATTGCCGTTGAAGCCGTCTCGATACGGACGTTCTCCCAACAAAGAGAATCTTCGACAAGACCCGGCGCGGAGATGTCGTGCCAATGTTGACCGACGATGGACTGCAGCTGTTTGCATTCGACCTCATTCAGTATTTGAGTAGTGATGTACATGGTGGCCACCTCGTAGTCACCGTATAAGAAGCGTGTGGCGGGGTACAGATGTTCGTCACTTGTGGGTGATGCATATGTGCCAACGTGGCGATTTCGCGTGACTTCGTAACTGTGCGTTCTTACCTTCAGCAGTAGCTGGAGGTAGGCGATGAAACTTCGATACAAACTTTTGATTGGTGCAACGAGCATTGCAGCGGTGTTGGTGACATTGGCGCCAACTAGTGCGGCCACGGGAAAGTCGGTGCGAAGTGACCGTGCACGTAGTGTTCGGTTCTGGACGAATGCGCGTGTGAAGAAAGCGGTGTCGCGAGATTTTGAACTGAATGCACGCACGCATCGTTTTGATTTGCGTGGCAAGCCCGTATTTCCGGGAACAGTGACTGGTGCTTCGTGGACCAATGGTGGCAAGGTGGTCGATACCACGGGCAAGGTGTTGTTCAGCATGGGCAGCACGTATTACGTGTGCTCGGCCAGTGTGGTCACCGACTCCGTGTTGAACAGAGCGATTGTTCTGACAGCTGGTCACTGCGTGTACGACGAGACGAACAATCAGTTTGCAGAGAACTGGATGTACGTGCCGGCATGGGATGCAAGCCCCGTTGTGTTGGATGCGGGTGGACTGTTCTGTGAGAGCACCTTGTACGGATGTTGGACAGCGACATCGCTGGTGGCATCGAACGCATTTGCAGCGGAGCCTGGTTTCACGGTCACTGCGTCGCAGCACGATTACGGATTCGCGGTGATGGGAACAGGTGGATTCTCGGGGCTACAGCTAGATGAAGTGGCGGGCAGTCAACCCATGTACACCGATGCCACGGTTTCCGTCGACACCGAAACATGGGCATTCGGGTACCCCGCCCAAGGGAAGTACAAGGGCAATGACCTCACATATTGCCGCGGATTGCTCAGCTATGACGGCAAGGTGGGTGTTGATTGGAGCACGTACAAGTTGGGTTGCGGCATGACTGGTGGATCATCGGGCGGACCATGGTTCCGTGACTTCACTGAAACGGGCACAGGCGGAGGTGCGGGAACCGTATTCAGCGTGACCTCGTACGGGTACGGCAATTCGAAGTATCTGTATGGTCCTTTCTTGAACAATGAAACGGCGGAGATGTTCGTGGTGGCCGCATCGTCCACGGGGAACGTGTTGTATGGGGCATAGGCGGTTGTTCGTGCCGAGATGATTCATGTGGCGGGCGTACTGTGGAGGGGACGCCACGGGGAGGTTCGCCATGGAGAATTCGGTACGAGTTTCTCGAGAGGGAGACGTAGTTACTCTCACGCTGTGCAATCCGGCCAAGCGCAACTCGCTTTCCATGGCGGTGCTCATTGAACTCACCGATGCATTGCTTGATGTGGGTGCCAGCGATGCAACGGGCGTAATCCTTGCGGCTGAGGGCCCGGTGTTTTCGGCGGGTCACAACTTCGGCGAGATGGCGGGCGCCGAGCGGGATGCGGCGTTCGAGTTGTTCACCGTCTGTTCGAACCTGATGCACACCATGCACAGCATTCCGCAGCCGATTGTGGCACAGGTGCATGCGTTGGCAACTGCGGCAGGGTGTCAGTTGGTGGCCACATGTGATTTGGCGGTGGCTGCGCGTTCGGCATCGTTTGCAATTCCTGGTGGCAAGGGTGGATTGTTTTGTCATACGCCGTTGGTGGCGGTGGCTCGCAGTCTCACGCCGAAGCGCGCATTGGAAATGGCGATGACGGGTGATGCGATATCGGCAGAGACTGCGTTGCAGTGGGGCTTCATCAATGAAGTAGCCGATGATGCGTTGTTGAGTGTGGCAACGCACGGATTGTTGGCGCGAGCCACCCGCGGATCACGGGAGTCAAAGGCAATTGGCAAGAAGGCGTACTACCAACAGATTCAAATGAGTGAACGCGATGCCTACGAGTTTGCGAGTGCAGTGATGGCCGATGCGGTGGTGTCAGATGTGGCACAAGAGGGCATTGCAGCGTTTCTTGAGAAGCGTGCACCCGAGTTCGGTGGTAGGTAATTAGTTATGAGTGTTGTGTCGCCAGATTCGCTGAACGAGGTTGAACTGTCGCTGCAGGGCATGACGTGTGCTGCGTGCGCAAATCGCATTGAGAAAACCCTCAACAAGCTTGACGGCGTTGAGGCCGCGGTCAATTACGCCACCGAGACAGCCATGGTTGCATTCGACAAAACGATGGTGTCGTCCGACGCGTTGATCAAGGCAGTGGAAAAAGCTGGGTATGGCGCAGCGGTGGTGGACGACACTCCCGTCGATGACGACTTGGACGATCGCTTACGCATCGCCCGCATTCGATTGTGGGTGTCACTGGTGTTCACGGTGCCCGTGGTGCTGCTCTCCATGGTGGAGGCGTGGCAATTTCACAACTGGCAGTGGTGGGCAATGGCGTTGAGTGCACCGGTGGTCACATGGTGTGCGTGGCCGTTCCACCAGACAATGTTGAAGAACGCACGACATGGCACCAGCACCATGGACACGCTCATCAGTGTGGGCATCATTGCGGCCACGGCGTGGAGTGTGTGGGCCGTGGTGTGGGGCGATGCATTGAGCGTGCATGCCATGGAAGGCATGAGCATGGGAAGCGGCTCGGGCACATCACACGTGTACTTCGAAGTGGGCGCCACGGTCACGTTGTTCATTCTGATTGGCCGTTATTTGGAGATGCGGGCCAAGCATTCTGCGGGTGACGCATTGCGATCGTTGTTGGCATTGGGAGCCAAGTACGCAACGGTGATTCGTGATGGTGAAGAGGTGTCCATTCCTGCATCGGTGGTGCGTGAAGGTGACCTGGTTGTTGTGCGCCCTGGCGAGAAAGTTGCGGCTGATGGCGAAGTGGTGGAAGGAACTTCCAGTCTCGACATGAGCATGATGACGGGCGAGAGTGTGCCCGTTGATGTCACTGTGGGCGACATTGTTACGTCTGCAACGGTGAACCTGAACGGTCGCCTGGTGGTGCGAGCTACACGCGTGGGCGGCGAAACAACGTTTGCTCGCATGGCAAAACTGGTGCGCGATGCGCAGGCCACGAAGGCGCCGGTGCAAAAGGTGGCCGACAAGGTTTCTTCGGTGTTCGTACCCGTGGTGTTCGCCATCAGTGCCGTCACGTTGGCGGTGTGGCTGTTCATCGACAGCGATGTCTCCAAGGCATTCGTTGCCGCAGTGTCTGTGCTCATCATTGCGTGTCCATGTGCATTGGGTCTTGCAACACCCACTGCGCTCATGGTGGGTAGTGGCAGAGCGGCACAAATGGGCATTGTGATCAAGGGAATCGATGTCTTGCAGAGCACGCGACGCATTGACACGGTGGTTCTCGACAAGACCGGCACCGTGACAACGGGTGCGATGAACGTGGTGAATGTGTTCGTGGCCGACGGTGTGTCGCGTGACGATGCCCTGCGATTTGCTGGCGCAGTGGAGAAGGGCAGTGAGCATCCCATTGCGCGAGCCATTGTTACTGCTGCAGAGAAAGAATTGGGAACTTTGCCCGCACTCGATGAATTCGAATCGTTGCCCGGTGTGGGTGCGACAGGTCGCATTGGTGGCGTGATTGTGAGCATCGGTCGCGAAGAAAGCTTCGCGCAACGCATGATCATCCTGCCCACCAGCATTCGCGAGGCATTGAATGCGTCGCGCGAGTTGGGCCAGACAGCCGTCGTTGTGTCGTGGGACTCAGCAGCAAAGGCCGTTATTTCATTGGCTGATCAGCCAAAACCCACCAGTGCCGAAGCCATCGCCACATTGAAGGTGATGGGGCTTGCACCGGTGTTGCTCACCGGAGACAACGTGGTGACGGCCAAGGCCATTGCAGAGAGCGTGGGCATTGACACCGATGAACACCATTTGTATGCAGGTGTCATGCCCGATGAAAAAGTCGCCGTGGTGCGCGAGTTGCAAGAACGTGGCTATGCGGTGGCAATGGTGGGTGATGGTGTGAACGATGCTGCGGCACTCACTCAGGCTGATGTGGGTATCGCCATGGGCGGTGGCACCGATGTTGCAATGCAAGCAAGTGATCTCACCATTGTGAATGGTGACCTGCGTTCCGTGCCCGATGCCATTCGGTTGTCACGCGCCACATTGCGCACCATTCGTACCAATGTGTTCTGGGCATTTGCGTACAACGTGGCGGCAATTCCGTTGGCGGCAAGTGGTCGCATGAATCCCATGTGGGCCGGTCTTGCAATGGCGTCGTCGTCAGTGTTCGTGGTGACGAACAGCCTGCGATTGCGTCGCGTGAAACTGGCCCGCTGATTCACGAGCATTGCACCAGTACACCGCGCACGGCGTTGATGGCTTGCCTGCGGTAATTGCGCACGGTGCGTGCAGACACGCCCCATTCCACGGCAATATCTTCGCCGTGTTGGCCAGACCCCAGTTTGCTGAGTAGTTCAATGTGGCGTCTTTCCACGCCACGGTCGAGTGCGATTTGCAGAATGTCCTCGAAACTCAATTCACTGAGGCCAGGACGATGCGCGTCGAACAACCACGCGAGCACTCTGTCTTCCACTTGGCGTTCATCCACGCGCACCAACCTGCGTTCGCGCACGAAGGCGTGGTACTCGGCATCGCGAACAATGTTGGAAGCGATTTTTGTGCGACGACGTTCGTGTGGAAATTCGCGAATCACCATCCACGCGCATGACAACAATTCAGTCATCGCAACATTGGTGCCGCCTTGCATTATCTTTCCGCGACGTCGACCAATGGCCAGCAGTGCCGGCATCACGCGATGCAGCACCACGCGTGCGGCCAGTTCGTCTTTTTCGGCCAGACGCACCAGGTGCCACAACATGTTGTCGCCGGCCGCATCATCCACTGCTGTGCCAAAACCGCAGAGCTCCAGCAATTGATCCAGATTGTCAACGGAATGGGGCATGAAGTCCCAGGAGTTCACTCGTCGCAACACGGCAGGTCGGTACGCAATACGTGCCCATTCGTCGATGATTTGTCTTCCGGGGCCACCTTTGGTGGTGCTCCACACCAATGCGGTGCCGGGGTTGTCGGGTGGGGACTGTGGTGATGGTGTGCTCTGTTCCATGCAGGGCACGGTGCAGAAATACCCTTTCCCCACAAGGGTTCTGCGGTCTCACCCAATGTCTCACCTGTGGGCAATACTTGCCATATGCGCATCACTCTTCCGTCAGGAACTCCCGCAGAAATGGTTCAACACCCGAACGCGAAGATGGGATTGGTGATTGCCACCGACATCTTCGGCTTGCGTCCGTTGTACGACCAAATGGTGCAGCAATTGAGTGATGAATGGCAGATGTCGGTGATTGCTGTGGAGCCATTTCCCGGAATGGACCTGGGTCCAGAAATTGAACCGCGCCAAGCCGTAGTGCCTTCATTGGATGACGAAGTGAAGTTGCGTGACCAGTTGGAAGCTGCTGATGCGTTGCAGTGTGGAACCGTGGGCTTGCTGGGTTTTTGTTTGGGTGGCATGTATGCGTTCAAGGCCGCACGTAGCGATCGCTTTGCACGCATTGTTGCGTTCTACGGAATGATCACCGTGCCAGAAAATTGGAAGAGTCCCACGCAAGGTGAACCGCTGAACATGTTGTTGTCGGGTTATGCAGAGAGCGTGTTTGCAGTGTTGGGTGGCAAAGATTTCTACACACCGATGAGTGACATAGATCAACTGCGCTCAACTGGTGCCACCATTTCGTTCTATCCCGAAGCGGAACACGGATTTGCTCACGATGCTTCGCGACCCACGCACCGTGCGGAAGATGCAGCCGATGCATTCGCCAAAGCGAAGGCGTGGCTATTGAGTGCTGTTTAAGCAGTAATTGCGGGCTATTTACAGCGCGCGCTGTTCAAGCTTTGTGCGATCAACAATGTGATACGTGCGGTCGTGCTGTTCCAGCCAACCAAGCTTGATGAAGCTAGCGATGGCTTTGTTCACGCGCTCGCGTGATGCGCCCACCATGCCGGCGAGTTCTTCCTGTGTGACTGGAAGTGAGAACTGATCCTTGCCATCGCTGAGAGCAAGAAGGCGCTTAGCGGTACGACCAGTGACGTCGAGAAAGACGCTGTCAGCGATTGCCTTGTCCATCGCGCGCAAACGCTTGCTGAGCAATTGGATGACGTTCCACATGAGATCGTTGTTGCTCTTCAATTCCTCCAGCACGGAACCGTAGGGAATTTCAAG
>JALQYL010000066.1 GCA_023254135.1 Ilumatobacteraceae bacterium
CGCACAACCGATGCATTCCATGACGGCTCACAAGGACAAATGTTCAGGAAATAAATGATTTATTCTTACTTTTCAAGTAACTCGCGCTGGCGGCGCGGCTCTCCGCATCGAAGGTGGCGAATACGAGCGCATCGGCATCGGCGGCGTTGCGACCGGTACCTGCCATCTCCTCGGTCACCGCGTTCACCTGTTGTTTCGTGGTGCGCAATGCGTAACCAGGTTTTGCCGCCAACGATGTTGCCAATTCGTCAACATGCGTTGCAAGTGCATTGGGGGCAACGATGGTGTTCAGAAATCCGAGAGCCTTCGCTTCATCAGGACCAAAGCGACGACACGTGAGTACCAATTCTTTTGTTGCAGCAGGACCAATTTCGCGCACCAAGCGAGGAATGCCTCCCCATGCCAAGGGAATACCAAGGTCCACTTCCGGAATGGAGAACACTGCGTCGCTCGCAGCAACGCGCAGGTCACAACTAGCCGCAAGCACCAGTCCACCGCCCACGCAGTGGCCTTGGATGGCCGCAATCGTGAGTGCGGTCATGTTGGTGACTGCTTCTGCCATGAGACGACCAATATCGGCGGTGTCACGCACGGAGTATTCAGGATCGGGGTGTGCAAAGTCCCCCAGGTCGAATCCGGCAGAGAACGAACGACCCTGACCGCTCACCACCACAACCTTCACGTCACGCTGTGTATCGAACCATCGTGCCGCTGAAGCCAGGTCTTGCAAGGTCTGGCGCGACAGGGCATTCAAACGTTCGGGACGGGCCAGCGTGATGCGCCCCAACGCCCCATCAACTAATACTTCCAGGGTCTCGAATTGTCCCATGTTGCCCTCCCAATAATCGGCCCTCTTGGCCGTTCACATAAGGTTTAGTGCGTACCAACCGGTCCGCTGTTACTGCGGCCAAGGATTAAGGGGAACCCATGGAACGCGAAGCTTGGATCATTGACGCAGTCCGCTCACCACGAGGCAAGGGCAAGGACACGGGCGCATTGCACAACGTTCACCCGCAGCGCATTCTCGCCCAGGTTCTCAATGGCTTGCGTGACCGCGTGGGCTTCGACACATCCGAAGTGGACGACGTGGTCATGGGCTGTGGCGCAGGCAGTGGTGACCACTCCATGGACATCGCACGTATGGCAGCGCTCGATGCTGGCTGGTCACTCGATGCTCCTGGCGTCACACTCAACCGTTTCTGCGGCTCAGGTCAGCAAGCGGTGAATTTCGCTGCCATGGGCGTGCTGTCGGGCATGCAAGATTTCGTTGTCGCTGGCGGCGTGGAATCCATGTCCCGCCCTTCACCCATGCACGTCGACGGATTCACCGCCAACAACCATCACCTTCGTGATCAATACAACATGGTGCCCCAGGGCATCTCTGCCGACCTGATTGCCACCGTTGAAGGCTTCTCCCGTGAGGATTGTGACGCACTCGCCGTCGAATCACAGCGCCGTGCCGCCATCGCCATCAGCGAAGGTCGATTCGAAAACTCACTCATTCCCATCTTCCACGATGACGGCACTCTCGCTCTCGCAGTTGACGAACACCCACGTGCGGGTACCAGCATGGCCGACCTTGCCAAGCTCACTCCATCATTCGAGGGCATGGGTGGTTACAAAAAAGACGCCGACTCACTCACCATCGACGAAACCGCTCGTCTTGCGTACCCGCACATCAAGGCGATCAACCATGTGCACCACGGCGGTAACTCCTCAGGCGTGGTGGATGGCGCAGCAGCCGTGATGATTGCATCACCCGAGTACGCAAAGGCACACGGCCTGAAGCCTCGTGCTCGCATTCTCATGAGCGCAGTGGCCGGTACTGAACCTGTCATCATGCTCACGGCGCCAGCGCCTGCAGCAGAGCGCGTGTTGAAGAAGGCCGGTATGACCTTCAACGACATCGATCTTCTTGAAGTAAACGAGGCGTTTGCCGCTGTTGTTCTCAAGTTCTTCAAGGACACCGGCGTATCGCCCGACAAGGTGAACGTAAACGGTGGCGCCATGGCCCTTGGTCACCCCATCGGCGCAACGGGCGCAATGCTGATTGGCCCATTGGTGGATGAACTGGAGCGTCGCGACCTCAGCACGGGCCTTGTCACCATGTGCACAGGCGGCGGCATGGGCACCGCCACCATCATCGAGCGCATCTAAAGCGCTTTCTCAATAGCTTTTCGTGAGGCGCTTCGTGAGGCGCCGACATACAGTGGTGGCCATGCCTGGTCGTTTCCTGCATTCATTCGCCAAGCCTTCTTCCGAGGCGTTCATCAGCATTGTTCGGGGCAACTTGGCCCGCCTGTGGGACAGCGATGGCAACGAATACATCGATGCCATCGGCAGCTTGTGGTACTCCAACATCGGCCACGGGCGCAAAGAAATGGCCGATGCAATTGCTGCACAAGTGAGCACACTTGAGGCGTACTCAACGTTCGACCCATTCACCAATCCGCTCGCAGAAGCTGTCGCCGAGAAGATTGCATCGCTCTCTCCGATTGCCGATGCTCGCGTGTTCTTGTGTGGCAGTGGTTCCGAGGCAATCGACACCGCCATGAAGTTGGCACGTACTGCACAAATTCAAAGTGGACACGCCGAGCGCAATGTGATTATCACCCGCAATCGTGGCTATCACGGCACCAACTATGGCGGCACCAGTGCGCAAGGTCTACCGCTGAACAAAGTGGGTTACGGCACATTGCTGGAAGGCGTGATGCAAGTGGATGCCGACGATATCGAGGCAATGTCTATTGCGTTTGCCCAGAACAAGGGCAAGGTGGCCGCAGTCATTGCTGAACCCGTGCAAGGTGCCGGTGGCGTGTGGCCCAGTAGCGCCGAATACCTCGCTGGGCTTCGCCGTTTGTGTGATGACAATGGCGCATACCTCATCTTCGATGAAGTGATCACCGGTTTTGGTCGTCTGGGCACTTGGTTCGGTGCCATGCACTACGGCGTTACTCCCGACATGATCACGTTCGCCAAGGGCGTCACCAGCGGGTATCAACCTTTGGGTGGCGTCATCACATCTGCACCCATCAACAAGGCACTCACAGCCGACCCTTCGTTCTTTCTGCGCACTGGGTACACCTACTCAGGTCACCCCACGGTGTGTGCTGCAGCGCTGAAGAACATTGAAATCATGGAACGCGAAAATCTGTTGCAACGCGCCACACACATTGGCGAGAAGTTCGAACAGGGTTTCGCGGCTCTCGCAGCAGATGGTGTCATCACTGGCTATCGCGGTGTGGGTGCCATTTGGGCCGCCATCCTTCCCGACACCATCGATGCCACTGCCGTGCGCGACGCCATGATCAAAAAGGGCGTGATTGCGCGCTCCATTCCGAACGTGATTGCCGTGTGCCCACCACTGGTGATTTCCGATGAAGAAATCAGCACTGTTCTCGATGTGTTTGCTGAAGTGGTGAACAGCTTCAGCGCAAACGCTTGACAAGACTGCTGGTATCCAAACGCGAATGGCCACCAGCCATGAGTTCTTTGTAGTACCCCAGCACCACTTCGGTGACCGGCACGGTTGACCCATTGCGTTGTGCTTCTTCCACGCAGAACTGCAGGTCTTTCACCATCCATTCAACGGCGAAACCGAAGTCAAACTTGTCGTCGATCATGGTGTGGCCACGATTTTCCATCTGCCAACTTTGCGCCGCACCCTTGGAGATCACGTCGATGACGGTGTGTGCATCGAGACCGGCATGCTGTGCGAAGGCAATACCTTCAGAAAGTCCCTGCACAATTCCCGCAATGCACATTTGGTTCACCATCTTGGCCAACTGACCACTGCCAGCATTTCCCAAACGAACACATGAACGCGAATATGCATCGGCAATCGGCGCAAACGCATGGAAAGCATCTTCGGAGTTCGCACCGCACATGACCGTGAGCACACCGTTTTGTGCACCGGCTTGTCCACCCGACACTGGCGCATCAATGAACGCAACACCGGCCGCTTCACACGCAGAAGAAATCTCTCGAGCCAACTCTGCAGAGGTAGTGGTGTGGTCCACCAGAATCATTCCTGCGCGCGCACCAGCAAGAACTCCATGATCGCCATAAACAACAGAGCGAACATCTTCATCGTTGCCCACACACAACATCACCACATCACTGTTGGCAGCAACTTCGCGCGGAGTTACACACACAGTGCCAGCAAACTCAGTGACCCATGCTTCAGACGTGGCAGCAGTGCGGTTGTACACCGCAACGGAATGACCGGCAGTGACAAGGTGACCAGCCATGGGGTATCCCATGACACCCAGGCCACAAAAGCCCACGTGGGCCATGGTGTTATTCGTCGTCGCCGAGGTCGGCGTCGTCGTCTTCTTCTACCTTCTTCGGTGCGGCAGCCTTGGCCTTGGCAGCCTTCACCGGCTTGAGCACACCCTTTTCGAGTGCCTTGTTGAGGTATTCCTCAGCCTCTTCTTTGGTGACCTTGAGAGCGGGTTGAATTTCAGAGATGAGGTTGGTGCGAGCGCGCTCATACATGGTTCGCTCAGCTGCTGACAACGATGCGTCACGGTTACGGGCAGCGAGGTTACGCACCACTTCTGCCACCTGGTACACGTCGCCACTCTTCAACTTTTCCTGGTGGTTCTTGAAACGGCGAGACCAGTTGGACGGAACGCGAGGGTCGGCCTTTGAAAGCACGGCCACAAGGTCTTCCAGTTCGTCGTGGGAAACGGGCGGGCGCACACCTACTTCTTTGAGGTTGGCCACAGGCACACGCAGGGTCATCTCGTTAATGATGG
Source organism: Ilumatobacteraceae bacterium (assembly GCA_023254135.1). Classification (GTDB taxonomy): domain Bacteria; phylum Actinomycetota; class Acidimicrobiia; order Acidimicrobiales; family Ilumatobacteraceae; genus UBA2093. The sequence continues at coordinate 4,761 of JALQYL010000066.1, forward strand.
TTTCCAGAATGAGAAACTCTTGCTTCTTGCCAGTTTTGAAAGGATCTTCTTTCTTGATTCCCTTTACCGTGCAAGCACCGTGCTGGGGATAAATAACGATTTCACCCTTGACAAATTCCACCGCGTCATTGTAAGGCGTGGGTGTCACAAAGCCACAAAAGCTCACTGACTGGCTCAGGAATAGCCAGAAATCACATTGTTAAATGCGTGTAAATGGCGCCTGCGGAATGGATACACGCCCGACGCCGTGATTAACCTCACATTTGGCTCTTCCAGGACCCATCGGTCCGGAATACGAGAAATCGGCGGCTATGGCAAGCATTAAGAAGTTCCTCATCGGTGAAGCGATCTCGAGTGAGGAGGAACAACATCAGCGCTTGAGCAAGAAGATTGCGTTGCCGGTCTTTGCATCCGACGCCATCTCCTCCACCGCATACGCCACCGACGAAATTCTGTGGGTGCTTGTTGGCGGAGCAGGCGCAGGTGTTGCAGCGTTCCGACCTCTTCTCCCTATCGCCATTATCGTGTGCGTGTTGTTGGCCATTGTGGTCACCAGTTACCGCCAAACGATCATGGCGTACCCATCTGGTGGCGGCGCCTACATCGTGAGTCGTGAAAACTTGGGCGCCACTCCGGCGCTCATTGCAGGCTCCGCACTTCTGACCGACTACATCCTCACTGTTGCCGTGTCTGTAGCTGGTGGTGTGTTGGCCATGCGTACGGCATTCGGATTCAGCAGAAGTTGGGCCGTGCCGTTGTGTCTCATCTGCGTGTTCGTGATGACCGTAATGAACCTTCGAGGCGTGAAGGAATCAGGGGCGGCATTTGCAGGACCCACCTATTTCTACATCGTGATGTTGCTCATTCTCATCGGCACCGGCCTGTACCGCATCTTTGTGCAGCACGTGGGCCCCATCCCCGATCACATTCTCAGCGAAGAAGCGGTGCACCTCTCGCATGGCACCAAGTACATGAGCATCTTCATGTTGCTGCGCGCGTTCTCATCGGGTGCCGTGGCACTCTCTGGTGTGGAAGCCGTTTCGAACGGTGTGCCCGCCTTCGAAAAGCCCGAGAGCAAGAATGCGTCCATCACCCTCATGTGGATGGGCGGCATTCTCGGATCTTGTTTCCTCGGAGTTTCAATTCTCGCGGTTCACCTCAAGCCATTCCGTGGCGAAGCCGATGGAAACGGTTTGGGACTCATGGCCGAGTATTTGTACAACGGCAAGGGCGTCATGTTCTGGGCCACCATGATCGGCACGTTCCTCATTCTGATTCTTGCGGCCAACACCGCTTATGCAGACTTTCCTCGTCTTGCATCAATCATCGCCAAAGACGGATTCTTGCCTCGTCAATTCTTCAATCGCGGAACCCGACTCGTGTTCTCGAACGGCGTGTTGTTCCTTGCTGGCGTTGCATGCATCCTCATCGTCGCATTTGATGGCGACATTTCGAAACTCATTCCGCTGTATGCATTCGGCGTGTTCACTGGCTTCACCTTGAGTCAGTCAGGCATGGTTGTACACCACTTCAAGGACAAAGAGAAAAACTGGAAGGTCAGTGCGGTCATCAACGCAACGGGTGCCTTCCTCACCGGACTCATTGCCACCATCGTGGTTGTCTCCAAGTTCACCGAAGGTGCCTGGATTCCCGCCTTGCTCATTCCTTTCATGGTGTTCGGTTTCAGGGCCATCGGAAACCACTACGAAAAGGGACGCCAGTCCACCCACGTGGAGCCCGGCTATTGGCCAACGCGTGAAACTCACACATTGGTGGTGCTGGTGGGCAGTATCAACCTCGGAGTCATTCGCGGATTGCAGTACGCACGTTCACTGCACCCCGATCGTTTGTATGCCGTCACTGTTGCCACCGACGACGAGGACCGCAAGCGCATCGAACAGCAATGGCTGGAATTCAATATTCCCATCGACCTTGAGATTCTCTACAGCCCCTATCGCGAGTTGCGCAAGCCGGTGATGGGCTTCCTCGATGAACTCGACGCAAAGTACAGCGACAACATCATCACGGTGGTCATTCCCGAGTTCGTTACTTCGTGGAAAACGCAGTGGCTCCACAATGGCAGTGCCTTTGCGCTAAAGGCCAGCCTTCTCCACCGTCGCCATACAGCAGTTGTGTCGGTGCCGACACACATGAACATCGATATTAAGTAAGGAACGAAAATGCACGTCATCATCGTTGGATGTGGCCGAGTGGGTTCAACACTCGCGCTCGAACTCTCAGAAAGCGGACACGACGTTGTTGTCATTGACCGCAACGCAAACGCGTTCCGTCGCTTGGGCGACAACTTCAAGGGCCGCACGTTCAAAGGAATCGGCTTTGACCGCAATCTGCTAGCCGAAGCAGGCATCACTCCGCAAAGCGCCGTGATTGCCGTGACCAGTGGCGACAACAGCAACATTCTCGCCGCACGTGTTGCACGCGAGCTCTACCGAGTGGAGCGCGTGGTCGCACGTATCTACGACCCACGTCGCGCGTCGGTGTACGAACGTTTGGGTGTTGCAACGGTGGCAACCGTTGCATGGACCAGCAGCCGTATCTTGCGCACCATTCTTCCCATTGAAGGTGTGAGCGACTGGACAGACCCCACCTCCACCTACCAATTGGTGGAACGTCGTATCACCGCCGCAATGGCAGGTACCAGCATCGCAAAATCCGGAGCCAACGTCGCTCTCCTCAATCGCTATGGCAAGGCCGAGGTGCCTACCAACGACACCATCTTGCAAGAGGGTGACACCGTGCACCTGCTTGCCACCAGCGAACAAATCGCATCGTTCGATAGCCACCTCAACGGAACAAAGGCAGACCACTAATGAAGATCATCATCGCCGGAGCCGGAAGCGTTGGTCGCTACATGGCCGAACAGCTCACAAAATTCGGGCACGAAATCTTCCTGCTCGACACAGACGAATCTGCTGTGAACCGTGCGCACGCGCCTGAAGGCAAGATTCACACCATCGTGGGCGACGCATGCGACATTGGCGTTCTCGAGCGCGCAGGTGCAGCGAACGTAGATGTTGTTGCCGCCGTAACAGGTGACGACGAAGACAACTTGGTGGTGTCACTGCTTGCAAAGCAGGAATTCGGCGTGCCTCGCGTAGTGGCCCGCGTGAACAACCCCAACAACGAGTGGATGTTCAATGACATGTGGGGCGTTGATGTTTCAGTTTCCACCCCTCATCTCCTCACCGCATTGGTGGAAGAAGCAGTGGCCGTGGGCTCACTCGTGAAGCTTCTATCGCTAGAGAACGGCAAGGCTGGTCTCAACGAAGTCACCTTGGCTGCAGGCTCACCCGCCATCGGCAAGGTCATCAGCGATCTCAAGTTGCCGCGCGAATCTTCTGTGGTGGCCATCATTCGCGATGGTCACGTGGTGGTTCCCGCCCCCGACCTTCCGTTGCACGAAAACGACGAAGTGCTCGTACTCGCCACCGGTGATTGCGAAGCTGAAATTTGCCAAGCGCTCATCGGCTCCAATTAATACGCACCATGTTGTT
>JALQYL010000067.1 GCA_023254135.1 Ilumatobacteraceae bacterium
TCTCTCACGTTGTGGGCAGGTGCCCAACACGCTGAGGTCAAGGGTCTGGTGTGCGTGAATCCCGCTACTCAACCTCAACCCGCAGAGGTGATGGAGGGTCTCAAGGCGATGATCGACGGTGGCATGGACAAGATGGACGGCATCGGAAGCGACATTGCTGAGCCTGGAGTGGTGGAAACCGCATATCCCGGTACTCCACTTGCGCCGCTGTACTCATTCCAAGTGGACGGGCTCACACCACTGTCGCAGCGATACGGATCCATGAAGATGCCATTGCTCTTGTTTACGTCCGTGCAGGACCATGTGGTGTCACCGTCAGACAGCGATGCATTGGCGGCCGCATATGGCGGAACTGTTGAGCGCGTGAAACTGGAGCGCAGTTATCACGTGGCCACCCAGGACTACGACAAGGAAATCATCTTCGAAGGTGCTGTGGCGTTCGCACGACGCGTGTGCGCATGAACATTGCGACGCTGATGGCGTCGATTCCCAGTCCTTCCTCCGGAGCCATTCATTTGGGTCCGTTGAAGTTGAACGCGTACGGACTCATGATTGCGATTGGCGTGATTGTTGCAGTACGCATTGCAGGTAACCGTGCAGAAGCACGCGGTCTTGGAAGCACGGATGATTTTTCGTCCATCGCGATGTGGGCGGTACCAGCGGGTGTGATTGGTGGTCGTCTGTATCACGTGATCACCGATTACGAATTGTTCCGAGGGCACCTCATTGATGCCGTCAAGATCTGGCAAGGCGGCCTTGGCATTTGGGGCGGTGTCTCTCTCGGGGTGATTGTGGGTCTGTGGCGCGCACGAGTGAGACAGTTGAATGTTCTCGGATTGCTTTCGTGTGCTGTGCCAGGAATAGCGGTGGCGCAAGCAATTGGACGTTGGGGTAATTGGTGGAACCAGGAACTCTTTGGTCGACCCACCACATTGCCGTGGGCGCTTCGCGTCTCGGATTCAGTGGCAGAGAAGGCGGGTTACGCCGCTGGCACGTTGTTCCATCCCACGTTTCTGTACGAATCAATTGGTTGTCTCGTACTTGCCTGGCTTTTGGTGCGTTTCGAAAAGCGAATTGCGCCACGGCCGGGGCGATTGTTGGGCTGGTACGCCATGGGTTACACGGCAATGCGTTATTTCATTGAAGGATTGCGCGTCGACCCGGCCCATCATGCTGGGGGTCTTCGCCTGAATCAGTGGGTCTCCATTGGCGTATTTGGCGCCGCGGCTATTTTCCTACTGATTGACGCTCGGCGTTCACGAAATGCATCCGAACCGTCTACGGTTCGTGAGCATGAGTGAATGTCTGTACGAAGTCGTCGAGCCCGGAATTGGTCTCATCACCTTTAATCGCCCTGATCGTCTGAATGCATGGACGGGTCGCATGGGCAACGAATACTTCGAGGCCATCGACAAAGCAGAAGCAGACCCCAAGGTGCGCGTCATCGTTGTCACGGGCGCGGGAAAGGGTTATTGCGCCGGTGCCGACATGGGAACACTGCAAGCAATTCCCACTGGCGATGCCGCAACGAAGGGCGACGACGGCCCCAGCATCATTGAAGGTCGCATGCAAGACGAGATCACTCGTCTCAGCAAGCCAGTCATTGCTGCCGTGAATGGTGCGGCTGCTGGTTTGGGCATGGTGCAAGCATTGATGTGCGACATTCGTTTCGCATCAGACACAGCAAAGTTCACCGCTGCTTTCTCGAAGCGCGGACTCATTGCTGAATACGGCATGTCATGGGTATTGCCACGTCTGGTCGGTCAAGCAGCAGCACTCGACATTCTCATGTCGAGTCGAATTGTGATGGCTGACGAAGCAAAAGAACTCGGCATGGTGAACCACGTGGTCCCTGGCGACAAGCTCATGCAGACTGTGATGGAGTACGCCACCGAATTGGCCCTGAACGTGTCTCCGTCTTCAATGGCCGTCATGAAGCGCCAGGTGTACAACGACTACGGCAAAGACGTATCCACCGCCAGCAAGGAAGCCCTGCGTCTCATGGGCGAGTCATTCACACGCCCCGACTTCAAAGAGGGCGTACAGAGCTTCTTGCAGAAGCGTTCGCCTGAATTTCCGCCTGTTCACCCCAACGCATAAGGAATCGGCGGGGGCGGGCCCGCAGGTGGCTCGTAGGCTTAGGAGCCGTGACCACTTCAGGTAGCCCCATCTCCGCGGCAGATGTTGCCAAGGTTGCGCGACTCGCGCGACTCGACATCGACAATGCCCACATCGAACATTTCACCGAGCAGCTCGGCAAGGTCATGGCCCATTTCGCCGACATCGACGCGCTGAACCTCGACGGCGTGACGCCCATGACACAGCCGTATCCGCTGGTCAACGTGATGCGCGACGACGTGGAAATGCCCACCCTCGACACCGATGAAGTCTTGGCCGCAGCGCCAGCAGCCGAAGAGCGTCGTTTCCGTGTGCCGCCGATCATCGGAATTGAGGGCTAAGACATGAGCAGCATTCCCACCACTGCATCAGAAATTGCAGCAGCTATCGCGGCAAAAGAAATCACTGCACGAGAAGTAATCGACGCACATCTCGCGCGTATTAATGCACGCGAATCCGACATCCACGCTTTCAACAAAGTGATGGCAGACGAAGCGCGCGCTCACGCAGACGCCATCGATGCAGATATCGCAGCCGGACGTCCCGTTGGTCCACTTGCTGGTGTCCCCATCGCCTTGAAAGACAACATGTGCACACGCGGTGTAGAAACCACATGCTCATCAAAAATTCTTGAAGGCTGGAAGCCTCCCTACGACGCAACAGTTGTCACCAAGTTGCGTGAGGCAGGCGCCATCGTCGTAGGCAAAACCAACCTCGACGAATTCGCCATGGGTTCCAGCACAGAAAACTCTGCATTCGGTCCCACACGTAATCCGCTTGATATCGAACGCGTTCCTGGTGGTTCTAGTGGCGGTAGCGCAGCAGCAGTTGCTGCAGGGTTCGCACCTGTGAGCTTGGGAAGCGACACCGGCGGTTCCATTCGTCAGCCAGCCGCAATGTGCGGTGTTGTTGGCGTGAAGCCAACGTATGGTCGCGTGAGCCGTTACGGCTTGGTGGCGTATGCAAGCTCACTCGATCAGATTGGTCCGTTCGCCACCACCGTTGCCGATGCCGCTCTTATTACTGAAGCAATTGCCGGTCACGACGTGCACGACTCAACATCGATTCCACAAGACGTTCCCTCGTTCGTGGAAGCTGCTGGACAAGGCGTGAAGGGAATGCGCATTGGTCGCGTTACCGATCTTCCCGAAGGTGCCGAACCTGAAGTCACCGCACGACTCAACGCCGCATTCGCTGCGCTGGAAGCTGCCGGTGCCGAGATTGTTGATGTTCAATTGCCCAGTCTTTCGTATGCACTCACTGCGTACTACCTGATTGCACCTGCAGAAGCCAGCAGCAACCTTGCTCGTTTCGACGGCGTACGATTCGGATTGCGCGTGAACGCACCAGATACCAACGCCATGTACGGCGCCACTCGCGCGGCTGGTTTTGGTGACGAAGTGCAACGACGCATCATGTTGGGCACGTACGCTCTCTCTGCTGGTTACTACGACGCGTATTACGGCAAGGCGCTGAAGGTGCGTCGCCTCATCGCAGATGACTTCAACCGTGCATACGAAAAGGTAGACGTGATCCTCACGCCAACATCACCGGTGGTTGCGTTCAAGTTCGGCGAAAAAGTGGACGACCCCATGTCCATGTACTTGTGCGACATCTACACAATTCCCACCAACCTCGCCGGCCACCCCGGCATGAGCGTTCCATTCGGAACAGGTGCTCACGGTTTGCCAGTGGGTATTCAGGTGTTGGCACCAGCACTTGGTGAAGTCCCCATGTTCCGCGTGGGCGGTGCGTTGGAAGCAGCAGCAGGAGGCGCGCAATGAGCGACAGCACACTTAGTTCCGTCGTAGCCACAGAAGATCAATTGCTGGAAGGCGGTTGGGAACTCGTTGTCGGTCTTGAGGTGCACGTGGAACTCGCCACCAAAACGAAATTGTTCAGTGGTTCCCCCAACCGTTTCGGTGATGAACCCAACGTCAACATCGACCCAGTCACGCTCGGTCTTCCTGGTGCGTTGCCTGTTCTCAACAAGCACGCCGTAGAACTCGCCATGCGTATTGGTGCAGCTCTCAACTGCACCATTCAAGAGTGCATTTTCCACCGCAAGAACTACTTCTATCCCGATCAACCAAAGGCGTACCAAATCTCGCAGTACGACCTTCCGCTGAACGCAGATGGGTATCTCGATCTTCCCAGTGGCACACGCATCGGCATTGAACGTGCGCACATGGAAGAAGACACCGGCAAGAGCACGCACGTGGGCGGTTCCACAGGTCGTATTCATGGCAGTGATTACTCGCTCATGGACTTCAACCGAGCTGGCGTTCCGTTGGTGGAAATTGTGTCGCGTCCCGATATTCGCACCAGCGAACACGCCAAGGAATACGTGGCCGAATTGCGCGCCATTCTGGAAGTGATCGGTGCATCCGACGCCAAGATGGAAGAAGGCTCCATGCGCGTTGACGCCAACGTGTCGGTGCACAAGCTGGGCACACCGTTTGGCACCCGTTGCGAAATCAAGAACGTGAACTCCATTCGCGCACTGGGTCGCGCCATTGATTACGAGGCACGTCGTCAAATCGATGTCATCGACAGTGGCGGAGTCATTCGTCAAGAGACACGTCACTGGGACGACGCCGAGGGTCGCACACATACCTTGCGCACCAAGGAAGACGCCGACGATTACAGATACTTCCCCGAGCCAGACTTGGTCACATTGTCTCCCAGCGCCGAATGGATTCAATCGGTGCGCGACAACTTGCCGCCACTCCCTGCAGCTCGCCGCGCCATGTTGAAAGAACTCACCGGGTATGACACACAAAGCGAAGCAATCATCGTTGCCGTGGAACGTGGTCAGCACGAGTATGTGAAGGCAATTGCCGACGCCGGCGGAGACGCCGTGAAAGCACTTATTTACGTCACGCAGGCATTCGCTGAAGCTGGTGCCAATCCCGCTGTGCCAGCGAAGGACATTGCAGCACTCACCATTCTCGAACGCGACGGCAAGTTGTCGGCCACACAGGCCAAGCAAGTTCTCGCCGACATCGTTGCGAACGGTGGTGGAGACGCCGCTGCAATCGCGGCCGCCAAGGGCTTCGAAGCCATGGATACTTCCGCCATCGAAGCAATGGTGGATGAAGCAATCGCTGCTGATCCCGATGCATGGGCCAAATATTGCGCCGGTGAAGAAAAAGCAGCTGGTGCCATCGTGGGCAAGATCATGAAGGCATCAAAGGGCAAGGCAGACGGCAAGGTCGTCAACGCCATCATGCAAGCTCGCCGCGGCTAAAACCCTTTCTTCGGTAATTCGCATAGTTAGTTCGGGGCGTACTGTTCGCTCATGGACTTTGCCGTACCCGCTGATATTCAAAAAACTCTTGACGAACTAGACGCCTTTATTGAGGCCGAAATTAAGCCGTTGCAAGCACAAGATGACAACGAGCGATTCTTCGATCATCGTCGTGAATATTCACGCACCGATTTCGAGAACGACGGTGTTCCCACTGCCGATTGGGAAGCGTTGTTGCGCGAAATGCGCGCACGTGCTGACAAAGCCGGTTGGTTACGCCTCGCGTTGCCCGAAGAGTTCGGCGGTCAAAGTGCCAGCAACCTGAAGATGGCCATCATTCGCGAACACCTCGCGCAAAAAGGTCTTGGTCTTCACAATGATTTGCAGAACGAATCAAGCATTGTGGGCAACTTCCCAACTGTTCTCATGATGCGCGACTTCGGCACGGAAGAGCAAAAGAAAGAATGGATGCCCGGCTTCCTTTATGGCACCAAGCGTCTTGCATTTGGTCTCACGGAACCAAACCATGGCAGTGACGCAACGTATTTGGAAACAACTGCATATCGCGACGGCGATGAATGGGTGATCAACGGCATGAAGCGTTGGAACAGTGGTTTGCACCACGCCACGCACGACATCATCTTTGCCCGCACCAGCGGAAACCCCGGAGATCCAAAAGGAATCACCGCGTTTTTGGTACCCACCGATGCCCCCGGATTCAAAACTGAATTCTTCTGGTGGACGTTCAACATGCCCACCGACCACGCCGAAGTGAGCCTTACCGATGTTCGCGTAGGACCCGAAGCAGTGTTTGGTCCGGCAGAAGAAGGTCTCGCACTCGCGCAACACTTCGTGCACGAGAACCGCATTCGTCAAGCAGCGTCGTCATTGGGCGCAGCGCAATATTGCATCAATGAAGCCGTGCGCTATTCCAACGAACGCATCACGTGGGGCAAGAAGCTGAGCGTGAACCAGGGCATTCAATTCCCCTTGGTGGAACTGCACACCGAAGCGGCGATGTTGCGTCAGATGATTCGCTACACAGCATGGATGCTGGACCACAAGCACCACATGGAAGTCACTCACCTGGTGGCCATGTGCAATTACCGCGCCAACCGCTTGGCTTGTGACGCTGCCGACCGCGCCATGCAAACTTGCGGGGGAGTGGGCTACAGCCGCCACATGCCCTTCGAGCACATCTACCGACATCACCGTCGCTACCGCATCACCGAAGGCTCCGAGGAGATCCAGATGCGCAAGGTGGCCAGCAGCTTGTTCGGTTTTGGGGCTTTGCCCGACCGTCGATAAGACTTTTGAGAAATCGGCCGAGCGCACTTGCAATCGGTGGTAGGTATCCCTAACATGATGCGTGAAGTCATTAGGTATACCTAACAACCCCCTAGGAGAATCACATGGGCGCCAGCCTCCTCATCACACTGCGCGAAGGCCTTGAGATTGCACTGGTTCTGGCCATCCTCATCTCGTATCTGGTGAAAAGTGACCGACGTGAGGAAGTGGCCGATGTATGGCGTGGCACTGCACTGGCCGCGGCTGCCTGTGTGGTGGGTGGAATTGCCTTTCACATTTTCGTTGGTGAGTTCACTGGCAAGGCAGAACAGTTCATCGAGGGAACCATTGCAATCCTCGCCGCATCCGTTCTCACCTGGATGATCTTTTGGATGCGTAATCACGCTCGCGACATGGGAACACAGTTGCGTGCACAGATTGACGCTGCCACCACCCGCAAAGCACTGGTGACAATCGCATTCGTTGCAGTACTTCGCGAAGGCCTGGAAACAGTGCTGTTTTTGTTGTCTGCGGAGACCTCGAATTCATCCGGGTCGCAAGTGGTAATCGGTGGCCTTGTTGGTTTGGTGATTGCTGCAGTACTCGGTCGCCTTGTGTACATGGGAGGCAACAAGTTGAAGCTCAGCACGTTCTTCAACATCACAGGTGCCTTGCTCATCTTGTTCGCGGCAGGTCTCTTCGGCAAGTTCTTCCACGAATACCGCGAACTTCTCGGCTTTGAATCTGGTTGGTTGTTCGGTTCTGCTTGGAACATCACATCGGGCGCATTTGCCGAAGGAACGTTCTTTGACTTCATGAAGGGTTTCTTCGGTTGGACGAACAACCCAGAGCGCATTCGCGTCATCGCCTACTTCGTGTACTTGGTACCCATCGTGGCCTTGTACGCACGCGCCACCAAGAGCGATTCCGCCCGCTAGCCAAGGGCATTCGGTGGGGTAGCCACTAAGTTGGAAGGCATGTCCCCAGCAAAAGACGGCACCCCTATCGACATCAAGCCACGCAGCCGCGACGTCACAGACGGCATTCAAAAGGCTGCAGCTCGCGCCATGTTGCGTGCAGTTGGTTTGGGTGACGACGACTGGGTGAAGCCACAGATCGGCATCGCTTCTTCGTGGAACGAAGTCACACCATGCAACATGTCGTTGCGTCGTCTCAGCGAATCCGCGAAGCAAGGCGTTCGTGATGCGGGTGGCGTCCCCATGGAGTTCGGCACCATCACCGTGAGTGATGGCATTTCCATGGGTCACGAAGGCATGCGCGCATCGCTTGTGTCGCGCGAAGTCATCACCGACTCTGTGGAGACGGTGGTGCACGGTGAGCGCTTCGATGGATTCGTGGGTCTTGCTGGTTGTGACAAGAGCATTCCCGCAATGCTCATGGCCGCGGCGCGATTGAATCTTGCCAGCGTGTTCGTGTACAACGGCAGCACCATGCCCGGCGTGTACAAGGGCAACAACATCGACATCACCACCGTGTTCGAAGCAGTAGGTGCATGTGCAGCAGGCACCATCACTGAGGGTGAGCTCACAGATATTGAACGCGCCGCATGCCCTGGTGA
>JALQYL010000068.1 GCA_023254135.1 Ilumatobacteraceae bacterium
GTTGGGACATTGAATGTTGTTCCCACCACCACAACGACAACAACTACGACAACCACTTCCACGTCCACAACACTCGCCACTACCACCACATCCATCACGCCGCCACCGGTGTATGTGGATGCGGGAGTGTCCACCACCACGTCAACATCAGTGTCTGTTGTGAAGAGTGGGGTAGTGATTCAGAAGTTGCAGGTGAAGCGTGGTGCACAGGTGAGTGCGGCAAAAGTGGCACAAGCAGTGGGTATGACCATTCCGAAAACATCGCAAGGCAGTCTGCGTATTGCCATTGTGGCTGGTGCATCGAGGTGTGTCTTTGTGGGTAGTGCCATTGCGGCTCGGCGACCAGGTATGTGCACCATTGCGGTCACTCTCTTGCCCAAGAAGGGTCACAGCGTCACGAGACGCACATCAATTTCGGTGCGATAGATTTTCACGCGTGGACAACGCAAAAACAGCAACTTCGCGCGAGCGCATCATTTCTGCAGCTAGAGCCGAAGTGGAGACCAAGGGCATTCTGGGCTTGCGCGTGCAAGATGTGGCAGAAGCGGCCAAGGTGTCCGTTCCGCTCATGTACAAGTACTTCGGAGACCGCGACGGTTTGTTGGCTGAAGTGTTGGGCGACATGTTCGAAGAGTTTGTGTTGGAGTCCATTGATTCAGCAGAGGATTTCTTTCATTCGTTGGCGAATCCCACCGTGGAAGATTTGTTGACGCTCATCACGTTGCCACAGCAGGACTGGCGTCGCGATCGCCGTTGGTTCCGATTGCAAATACTTGCCGCATCCATGGAAATTCCTGCGTTGCGTAAGAGGTTGGGCCTCGTACAGGCCATCATTCAAGAACGCATGACTTCATTCATGGATGAAGTGCAAACCAAGTTGGCAAACGGAGAGCATCCAGTTTCGCCAGCCGCTTTGGCGCTCATGATTCAAACGTATTCACACGGTTTCGTGCTGAATGACTTGTTGGAAGAAGAGGGTGCTGGTGTGTCTCCCGATGAATTCGCACATCTCATGCGCATCATGTTCAGCGCAACAATGCGAACAGATTCGTAGTGCTTTGTAGACTGCTTCCATGGAAGTAGAAATGATTGTTGAGATTCCGCAAGGATCTCGTAACAAGTACGAAATGGATCACGAAACCGGAGCAATCTGGCTTGATCGCACTTTGTTCACCGCCACCCAGTACCCACTGGATTACGGCTTCTTCCCTGGAACGCACGGCGAAGACGGCGATCCACTTGACGCCTTGGTGTGGCTGAGCCAGCCCACTTTCCCTGGTTGCCATGTGTGGGTGCGACCCGTCGCAGTTTTCTGGATGTCAGACGAGAAGGGCCCTGACGCAAAAGTTCTGTGTGTGTCCTCGCATGATCCACGTTTTGCGCAATACAAAGACATCGAGAATCTTCCCGAACACCTTCTTGATGAGGTAGGCAACTTCTTCGAGACCTACAAGCTCTTGGAGCCAAACAAGGACACCACCGTGAAGGGCTGGGAAGGTCGCACCGCAGCGGAGAAGGAAATTGCGGATGCAATTGAGCGCTTCAAGAACATGAAGCACTAATTCGATTTATCGAATAGTTATAGAGAGCGAGCGTGTGAGCGTGCTTTCTCCCACTTGGTTCACTGCGCGAACACGTACGGCATATTTGCCGGGTACGAATCCGTACAACTTCACTCCACCGTTGTAAATGGTGGTTATTTTCGCCACCACGGCGCGGGACTTGTAGAACCACACCTGATACGACGATGCACGAGCATTGCGTGGTGGATTCCACGTGACGCTCACTGTTCGGTTGCCCAAGGCACGAAGACTGATGTTGCGTGGAGTAGAGGGAACCACACTGGCCACAGAGCTGGCATCTGATCGCTTGTATTTTCCAACGTTTTTCACGGGGACCACTGCATTGCTGCGAGGGGAGAAGGGTCCCACTCCGTAGGCATTCATTGCCGCAACCGTGAATGAATATGACCGCGCCGCAACAAGGTCGGAGATGAGGTGAAGGCTGTCTGAATCAACGAACACTTGTGTTACGAAAGTTGCATCTTTGTAGACGCGAACAATGTTGGCAGTGACGGGACTGCCACCGTTCAAGGCAGGAATCCATGACAACCACGCCGAATTGTTCTCGGCAATCGCACTAACTTTTCCGGTCACGCTAGGAACTGATGGGGCGTCGACGGTTCCGGTGCCTGGTTCAAGTGTGGTGAGTTGAGGTTGAGCGCCAGAACCACTTGGCGTACTGGTGGGAGGTGCTGCGGGAACGAATTCGGGGTCACCGAATGCAAGCAAGGTGGGCGAGAGAGTTCCGGCATTGGTGACTGCATTGGGCGTTGCATTGTTGATGATGGCGTCCATCACTGATGCAGGAGTTGCGGTGGTTGCTGCCGACAGGTAGCGCGCCACCAAACCAGCAACATGTGGTGCAGCCATTGACGTACCTGACATCAAGGCGGTTGCACTGTTGTTGCTGATTCCGGCGGACACGATGTTGGTGCCGGGCGCAAAGAGATCAAGGCATTTTCCGAAGTTGGAGAATGACGCGCGAGAATCCGCTTCATTGCTTGCACCCACGGAGAGAACCGATGCGCGGTCTCCCGACGGCGATGTGGTGCAGGCGTCGATGTTCGAGTTGCCAGCGGCCGCCACCACCACAATGCCGTCGGCGTATGCACGGTCCACCGCTGATTCCAATGAGGCGCTTTGACTGGTGCCAAGACTGAGGTTCATTACCGCCGGGCGTGTGGTGTGGTCGGCAACCACCCAATCGATGGCCGTCACCACTCCGGACACTGTTCCGGCACCAGTGCAATCAAGTGCACGAACAGCCACAAGCGATGCTTGCGGTGCGACTCCGTACGTGGAGCCAGCGATGATGCCTGCAACGTGTGTGCCGTGTCCGTTGCAGTCATTACCTGTGCCGCCGTACCCGTCATACCCCATGCGAAGACGCCCTGTGAATTGTGAATGAGTGGACAAGATGCCACTGTCCACCACATATGCATCCACACCAGCGCCAGTGGTGGTGTAGGAGTACATGTTGTTCACGGGGAGTGTGCGTTGGTCGATGCGGTCAAGACCCCACGATGGGCTCGGCTGCACATTGGTTTGATTGTTGACCGATTGGTCTTTTTCCACCCAAAGCACCGATGCTGTTTCTTTGTTCAGCAAATTGGCTTGACCAGGGGTGAGGTCCAACACATCACCGTTGAAAACTTTTGCCAGTTTCTTCTTGCGTGTTGCGCCGTTTTTCTTCAGCACCGAGTCGATCTCGGCAGTGCTGGCCGTATCTCGATAACGAACGATGTATCTGTTCAGTCCTTTTGCAGGTGCTCCATCGGAGCCGTATGACAATCCTGACGTGTTGGCGAGTGGATCAACTGCGAGCGTGGTGGTGCTGGATGTTGATGTCGACGTGGTGGTGGCAGCAGATACAGGTGCTGACGCTTGCATGCTTGCGAAGAGAAAGATTGATGGCGCGGAAATGGCAATGATTCGACGGAACAGACCCATCAAATGTCTCCTCGGTTGAGTACTTCAATACTCAACCTATCCGTCACATGGTTTATGCCACGGTCGGGGCCTCTGACAACCAGAAACTCACCAGCCCAGCTGGTTGGTTATTCAGAGTTACAGAAACATCCACTTGTCCAACGTGTGGAAACGCAATTCCTCGCATCGGAATTGCGAGAGGAAAGAACAGCCCTTCGCCAGGGTTGCGGTCGGCGTTCACATTGAATCCAAAATCAATCCGTGCGATTTCTTCCATGGTGTCGGGAAATCGCAAAACCACATGTCCGGTGTGATCTTCGCCCACGCGATGTGGTTGCACGTAAATGGACATGGCAATGTATGCCTCCACTTGCGCCGGAAATTCTCCACGTACGGCAATGCGTGTGATGCCGCCACTCACGATGTTGATCATGCCTTCGCGAACATTCGCGTAGTCGCACAAAGTCAATGTGGTGAGGTCTAACCCTGTCGATTCAAAGTCGGTGGACATGCGTCCACCGTAGTCACTAGGACCTACTTGGCAGGAACGATGACAACGGGAACGTGTGCGTGACGTGACACGTAGTCAGCCACCGATCCAAGAAGGATTCCCACTACGCCACCATGACCACGAGCGCCAACAACGATGAGGTCCGAACTGGTGGACAGGATTGCGTTGCGTGGATCATTGTTTTCAAAGTGAGACGCGATGCTGACTCCGCGATTTGCGGCGGCTGTTGCCACTCTCTTTGCTTCTTTGTCGAGAATTTGTCGAGCTGCAGTGTCATCAAAGGTGTATGACATAGCCATTTCTGCGGGCACCACCACAGGACTCCAGGCCGACAACAAAATCACGGTGTCACCGGAATGAGCGAATGAAATTGCCCAATCCACTGCCTTTTGCGAGTTTTCTGATCCGTCGACTCCAACGACGATTCTGCGGTTACCTGCTGCATTTGTGCTCATAGTGGGACTGTAACCCTGAATTCCAATGAGATGAATAGGGGAGTAGTGAGAAGGTAGGCACATACCTGTGTGAGGTATGGCTAATGCGATCAGTGACGATGGTCGTGTTCGTGCGTGTGATGCACGTATGTGCGGTCAGATGTGGCGAAGCGTGTGATGTAAGCCGAAATAAACACCACCGTGGTGACCAAAGTGATGGTGGGGCCGGGTGCCACGTTCGCATGGTACGAAACAATGAAACCCAACAACACTTCGCTCACGCCCAATGCAACGCCGGCACGAGTGATGGTGGCGACGCGATTGCAATACAGGCGAGCCGTTGCACTGGGCGTGATGAGCAAGGAAACCGTGAGCACTGTTCCAACGGTGGAGAGGCACACCACCACGCAGATGGCCAGGAGAATGAGCATGGCAAGGTCGAGTCGCTGTACGCGGATGCCCACCTGGGTGGCGTGATCGCGATCGAATGTGGAAAACGTCAGGTCGGCAAACTTGTACCAAATGGCACCAACACTTGCGATGGTGAGGGCAAGTGTCATCCACACGTCGGTGTTGTTCACGGTGAGTAGTTGGCCGAAGAGAAAATGAGTGAGTGACACGGTGGTGTCGACCTTGCTGAGAATGAGAACACCGAGAGCAAACATGCCGCTGCCCACCACGGCGATCACGGAATCAAGTGCGACACGACGGTTCTGCGACAGATAATGAATGGTAAGCGCCATGAGTATTCCCGCCACCAGCGCGCCGGGAAGAACGGCGGCACTTCCGAACCAAGCGAATGCAAGTGCGATGCCTCCGAGCAGCGAGTGCGACATGGCATCACCCATGTACGCCAGTCTTCGTAGTGACACCCACGTACCCACGATGGGGGCAAGAATGCCCACCAGAATGCACACCAAGCCGGCACGTTGCGTGAAGTCTGATTGAAAAGGATCGAGCAGCCAACTAATCACGATGCACCGTCCGAAGAAATGGTGCGGCTGAACACGGCATCAAGGCGCGAACCCGAGAGTTCCGTATTCGGTGCACCATCTCCGATGATGCGTCCGTTCAGTGTGAGGCAACGTGAGAACTGTTCGCGCACCAGACCAAGGTCGTGAGTAGAGACCAACACGGATGTTCCCTGTTCACACAAAGAGGTGAACAGTTTGATGAGTTCGTTGGTGTGCATCACGTCGACGCCCGACAGGGCTTCGTCGAGGAGCAACACATCGGCCTTCTGTGCGAGTGCACGAGCAAGAAGCACGCGTTGTACTTGACCGCCCGACAATGTGGAGAGTGAGCGTTGCTCTGTGCCGCTGAGGTCAACCTGCGCCAAGCACGCTTTCACAATGTCGTGGTCTTCCTTGCGAGCCGAGAAACGCTTGTTGTGAAAACGACGACGGCCCGCCAGCACCACTTCGCCCACGGTGATGGGGAAGCGCAGGTCCACGTCTGACTGTTGCGGAATGTAGGCAATGGCCTGTCGTTCAAGGTGGTGGCAATGTTCGCCATGCACCACTACATCGCCCTGATGGTCAATGAATCCGGCAAGTGCCTTGAACAACGTTGACTTGCCTGCGCCGTTGGGGCCGACCACGGCAATGAGTTCGCCTGCATGCACTGAGAATGACGATGGCGCCACGGCAACAACATCGCCGTAGGACACCGACACATCGGCTGCGCGGAGAACCGCAGAATCACTCACGAACAGCCGAGTCCTTGTGCGATGCGCTTGATGTTGTCCAGCTGGAACGTGATGTAGTTCTTGTCGGCCTTGAGATCGGCATTGGTGATGCCTTCCAACGGTTGCAGAGAACTCACGGATGCGCCGATTGATTGCGCCACCGTGTTCACCAATGTGGAGGCCACCATTTCTTCAGAGAAGATGGTGGAGACACGCGCTGACTTGAGTTCGTTCGTGAGTTTTTCAATCTGTTGGGCGGACAATTGCGCGTCGGGATTGCTGGGGGCAAGCGAATACATGGTGAGATTGGCACGATTCGCGAAATAGCTGAACGAATAGTGCGAGGTGACGAGAACCCGGGATGCGCACGTGGAAAACGCGGTGTCTATCTTTTTGCCCACTCCTTCAAGTTCAGCGATGTACGCGGAGGAGTTCGCAGTGAACATTGCGGCAAGGTCGGGACGCGCCGCAGAAAGTTTCAATGACACTTCTTTGGTCATCAACACCATGTTGGATGGATTCAGCCATACATGCGGATCTCCATCGCATGTTCCACACGTAAAGCCAGACGTTGGTGTGACCTTGAGGAGGTCAACCGTGGCGCCCTTCACTGACGAGATGGCCTTGAACACTGACGGCTGAAACTTTTCGCCCAGGTAGAAGGTGACCTTTGCGTCTTGCAGTTGCTGTAGTTGTTTGGCGGTGAGTTCCACGTCGTGTGCATCGGTGCCAGCCGGGGTGAGATTGAGCACGTTCACCTTGTCGCCACCCACACGTTGCACGATTTCAGCAATGGGGTAGAACGATGCGGCAACGGTGATGGCATCACCGGTGGGTTGCTTCTTCATGCCGAACCAAGAGCCAGGTCCTCGACATGCACTGGTGGCGCCAGCCAACAACACAACGGCCACTGCCCATCGCACCCTCTTCATATGGTCACGATACTGAAAATGGGAACGATTCCCAATATGGGAAACTCCCTGAATATAAGGGGAGTGGCTATTACTTGGGCACGGGCGCCGACCATTGGCGCCAGGTGCTCACCACACGCAATGTGAATGCCAATGCCACGCCGGCAATGGCGGTGATCACGTTGTTCCACGCGAAATGATCGCCCGTGACGAAAAGTATGGCTGCAAGCACTGCCGCCGTTGCGTAGATCTCTTTGTGTAGCACCGTGGGTATTTCGCGCACGAGAACGTCACGAATCATGCCGCCACCAATAGCCGTGATGGTGCCGATGCCGCATGCGCCTACTGGTCCGAGGCCGTGATCAAGCGCTTTGTGTGTGCCTGCCACTGCGAACAAGCCCAAACCTGCTGCATCGACGAGAAGAAGAATGCGAGAGAGCTTCGCGATAGCCGGATGAATGTAGAAAACGATGAGTCCGGTGCACGTGGGGGCGATGAGATAACGCCAATCATGAAGTGCGGCGACGGGGAACGCTCCCAGTAGTGCATCACGAATGAACCCACCACCAATGGCGGTGGCATCGGCCAAAAAGATGACACCGAAGAGATCGAGCCGCTTCTCCACACCGGTGAGAGCACCAGAGATAGCGAACACCACGATGCCGACAAGGTCGAGAACAACGAGAAGGGTGTCTGAAGACATCTCCACACCTTAGATTCGGTCCTCACCTAGGGTGAGGAGGTGTCAAAAATCGGTTTTCTTTTCCTGGATCTCGACGGAACAATCGCCGATTCAGGTGCAGGAATCACCGGTGCCCTTAATCACATCTTTCATCAGGCAGGGATTGCGCCATTGACTGACCAGGAAGCTCGATGGATTCTGGGGCCTGCGTTTCAAAGCACCATGCCCACGCTTCTGGAAAGACGAAATGTGGACCCGCAGCGCAGTGACGAATTCATTCACAACTAT
>JALQYL010000069.1 GCA_023254135.1 Ilumatobacteraceae bacterium
GAATGGCATTTGGCTGAACGAAGCGTTCGCCACATTCATGGAAGTGGCTGCAACCAACGCGTTCAAGCCTGAATGGGAAATGTGGACGTCGTTCGGACTCGACCGCACCGCCGCATTCGACACCGACTCGCTGCATGCCACCCGCACAGTGGAATTCCCCGTGAACTCCCCTGCTGATGCCGACGGCATGTTCGATGTGCTCACGTATCAAAAAGGCGGTTCCTTGCTGCGCATGTTGGAGCAGTACCTGGGCGAGGATCGCTTCAGAGCCGGCGTCAGTCATTACCTGAAGAAGCATTCATACGGCAGCACCGACACCAATGACTTGTGGGACGCAATTGAAGAAGTGGTGGAGTCAGACGGCGGCGAGAAAGTACCGGTGCGTCGCCTCATGGATTCATGGATCTGGCAAGCGGGTTACCCACTTGTTTCTGCCGCCGTTGAAGGCAATGAATTGGTGTTGAAGCAACGACAATTCACTTTCGACAATGCACCTGCACCAACATTGTGGGTAGTTCCCATTCACGTGCGCATCAATGGCGTCACCACAAAGGTGCTGCTTGATGCAGCCGAGATTCGTGTGGCGCTCACCGATCCGAACGCCACCATCGTGGTGAACGCAGAAGGTCCCGGTTTCTATCGCGTGGAATACTCCACCGAATTGCTCACTCGCGTCACCGCAGACCTGAACAATCTCAGCACTCTCGAGCGTTACAACCTGGTGGATGATGCATGGAATGCAGTAGTGGCCGGCGCCATTACCTCTGCCGATTTCATTGAATTCGCGAAGCAATTCAGTGGTGAACGAGAACTTTCGGTGTGGCAAGCACTCACCATTGGGTTGCGCGGACTCTCCCGTCTCATTCCCGAGAGTGCAGAAGAGGCATACCAGCGATTCATCGTCAGCCTGACCTCGCCAGCACTCTCTGACCTCGGCTGGATACCTGCCGCGAACGAGTCTGATCTCACGTCGAAGTTGCGCGGACTCTTGGTGCAATTGGTGGCCATTCAAGGCAACCATTCCTCGGCCGCCAAGAAGTGTCGTGACATTTTGTTCAATGACGCATCCACGGATCCTGAACTCGTAGCCGCCGCCACCAACGTGGTGGCAGCTACCGGCGATGAACAGGATTACGAATGGTTCATGGAGCGATACCTCAACCCCACCACACCACAGGACCAAATTCGCATGTTGTATGCACTTGCCGAATTTGATGATGCGGCACTCATCACGCGCACTGCAGAATTCGCCTTCAGTGGCACAGTGAAAACACAGAACGCTCCGTTCCTGGTGAACCGTTGCATCGCCAATCGCAAACACGGCGCACTGGCGTGGGACATCATGTGCAAGAACTGGGAGAAGGCAAACAAGGAATTCCCCGGCAACACCATTGTTCGTATGGCCAGTGCCATCACCACCCTCAACACACCCGAGATGGGTGCTGCCGCACAGTCATTCTTCGCTGAACACCCCATTCCCCAGGCCGTGAAGACCTTGGAGCAAGTGCTGGAACGCCAACGCGTCAACATTGCATTGCGTTCTCGCGAATCAACCGTTGCTGCCAGCACTCTCGGCGCATAAATGCCGTTGTTGCCCTCCACCGCAACACGTGATGCACGCATTCTCGTGTTCACGCGTGCCGTGCGGGCCTTTGTTGACGGCATCGCCTTCGTGGTGCTGCCGGCGTACTTGGAACATCTCGGATTCAGTGGCGTACAAATCGGCACGGTGGTCGCAGCATCACTGCTGGGTTCCGCCGCGCTCACGTTGGTCACTGGCTACGTGGCGCATCGGTTCAACCCGGCTCGACTGCTCACCATTGCGTCGTGGATCATGATCACCACCGGTGTTGCATTCGGTCTCTCAACATCATTTCTATTGCTCGTGATCATCGGCATCATCACCACCATGAATCCCAGCGCTGGCGATGTGAGTCCGTTCCTTCCGCTCGAACAGGCGTTGTTGTCGGACAATGTGGACAGCACACAACGCACAGCACTCTTTGCCCGTTACGCACTCACCGCCAGCCTGGTGGGTTCCATTGGTGCATTGTGTGCCGGCGTCCCCGTATACATCGCGCGCCACTTCGGCCACGCCGACCAAACCGGCAGACAGGCAGCATTCGTTGTCTATGGCCTGGCGGGTTTCATCTTGTTGTTCGCGTATGCGCAGCTTTCGCACACCGCTCGCCACCGCGCATCAAAGGCCGACAGCGCGCTCAGCCCCGACTCACGCAAGATTGTGTTCACACTCGCCGCGTTGTTCAGCCTTGATTCCATGGGCGGTGGTTTCGCCACGCAAGCCATCTTCGCACTGTGGGTGTTCCACAAGTTCGGCCTCTCCATGGAGACCCTGGGCACGGTGTTCTTCGCGGCCGGAACCGTTGCTGCGTTCTCATCACTCGCGGCAGTGAAGATTGCTGAACGCATTGGCCTTGTGCGCACCATGGTGTTCACACACATTCCCGCCAGCGTGTTGCTGATACTGGTGGCACTCGCGCCCAACGTGTGGCTCGCCATGAGCCTCTTCATTCTGCGCGGTCTGCTCAGCCAAATGGACGTTCCCGTGCGCACCAGTTACGTGATGGCAGTGGTTGCACCAGCAGAGCGCGCAGCAGCGGCCAGTATCACCAATGTTCCGCGCAGTCTTGCCAGTGCACTTCCACCCATTGCAGCCGGTTGGATGCTTGACCATTCGAACTTCGCATGGCCGTTGCTGATTTGCGCGGTCTGCAAAATTACTTATGACTTGTTGCTGCTCTTCATGTTCCGCAACGTGCGGCCACCCGAAGAGCAAGACCAATAGAGCAGAACTAGCTAGCGAGACGTTGGCTTCAGAGCACCACTGGCGACCATGTCGCGAAGTGATGTCTTCAGGAACTTGCCGGCGGCGTTGCGTGGCAATTCCTCGTTCATGATGATGACGTGATTGGGAACCTTGAAGGAAGAGATCTTGCCATCGAGGAACTTCCACAGATCTTCTGCAGTGAGCGATGCGCCATCCTTGGGCTTGATGGCCACTGCCACTTCTTCACCCAGACGTTCGTGCGGAACACCAAAGACTGCTGCTTCGTGCACGGCTGGATGCTCGTAGATGGAGCCTTCCACTTCGGAGCAGAACACGTTTTCACCACCGCGAAGAATCATGTCCTTGATGCGGTCCTTGATGAACAAGAAACCTTCTTCGTCGATGTAGCCACCATCACCCGTGTGCAACCAACCATTCTCAATGGCCTCTGCCGTTGCATCGGGACGGTTCCAGTACCCACGAATGAGCATGGGGCCCGACATCATGATTTCGCCGTACTCGCCGACACCGAGAACCTTCTTGGTTGCCGGATCCCACACCTGCACACCCATGGGGCGAATGGCACGACCCGTAGAAGTAGGGCGCTCAAGGTAGAACTTGCCCAAGTTGCCAGGACCAAACGCGTTGGTTTCGGTCATGCCGTAACCCAACTGTGGTCCACCCTTCTTGATGCTCTTTGCAACCTTGTCAACAAGTGCAGCAGGGGCCGGCGCACCGCCGCCGCCCACTGCCTTCAATGACGTGGTGTCGTACTTCTCGAAGTCAGGATGGTTCACAAGGTCCCAGCTCTGTGTAGGAACACCCACGAAGTTGGTGATGCGCTCTTCTTGAATGATGGGCAATGCCTTGCCGGCATCCCACTTGTACATGATGACCAGTTTGAGGCCAGCCATGAAACAGCTGAGCATCACGGGCACACAGCCGGTGACGTGGAACAAAGGCACGATGAGAATGAACGACGTGTCGTACACAGGGTCATTGGGGTCAACGGGCTCTGGATCAGACGCAAGCGACAACACGCCATTACGTGCAGAGAACGCCATGAGTGAACTGATGAGTGCGCGGTGAGTGCTCACTGCACCCTTCGGGCGACCCGTGGTGCCCGAGGTGTACAAGATGGTGCAGTCGTCATCAGGATCGATGTCGACCACCAATGGTCCGAGGCCACTCTTGACTTCCTTTGACCAATCGTCGATGTCGGGACCCACTTCGGTCTCGGGACGAACGATGAGCATCTTGATACCAAGTGCGCGACATGAGTGATGCGCGGTATCGATGCGCTGCTGGTCAGCGATCAACACGGATGCGCCGCAGTCCTTGAGCGCGAAATCCATTTCGTCCTCGGTCCACCATGCATTGAAACTCACGTTGATGGCACCCACCGAAATGATGGCGGCGAATGAAATGATCCATTCGGGGAAGTTGCGCATTGCCACTGCAACGCGATCACCCTTCTTCACGCCGTACTTGTGCACCAGCAGGTGCGCGAGACCGTCCACTTCGTCCATGACGCGAGCGAACGTGTAGCGCTCGCCTTCGTAGATGAGGAATGTCTTGTCACCGTGTGCGCGAGCACCTTGCAACACGAGCGCAAGGTTCTTGGGAGCGTGCTTGAACACTTCCATCTCGTTGCCCAGCACGACTGCCTTCTCCAACTCGAATGGCGTACCTGAACCTGGATTCAGAATCTTGTCTTGTGCTTCAGTCCATGACAATGGCATTGCAGTTCCCCTCAACATGTTGGTGGGGAAAGTCTAGGTGTGAGCGTGCCATCGTTCACATTCCGTTGAATGTGATTTTGTGCGTACGCGAGCTCAGCGTACGGAATCGCGCGCTTTACGCAGCGTGGCGCTGACCCAATTCAGACATGCTGCTTACGCAGCGTGGCGCTGACCGTAGTAACGGCGCAGGTATTCCTGGTTGCGAATCTGCACGAGCACGTAGCAGTAGGCACCAAGGCCAAGGAAGGCAGCAGTGAAGATGTAGAACATGCCTGTGCTGCCGGTGGTGAGACCAAGGAACAAGCTGATGGCGTTGGCTGCCACCAACCCGTAGAGAACGTTCACGCGACGGCGACGCACCACTTCGCGTGGTGACATGAAGGCAGTCTCGGCGGCGTAATGATGACGAGGAAGTTCAGCAGTGTGATGCGAACGCTTGTGACGGGGCTCGGCGATCATCTGATCGTCAACGGAAACCAAACGAGGGCGTGGTGCCTGGCGCTGAGGCTGGCGAGGCTGCACCGGACGAGGTTGCATGCCACGAGCCATGGGCTGACGCATTGGCTGGGGTGCGCGACCAGGCATCTGGCCGTAGCGAGGGGATGGTGCAAGCGGACGGGCCATGGCGCGCATGGGAGCCTGGGTGCCAGGAACCTGTGCACGCTGCAGTGTGTGCAACTGACGTCGGAAGTCAGACACAGAAGAGACAGCTCCACCATCGAAACGGGAGCGCAAAAGCGGCGGCAACAAAACCGCCATCCACATGGCTCCAACAATGAGGAGTACAAGCTTGCTCATCTACGAATACATCACCTTGATTGGGGACAGAACAGTCGGCCGTGGCCGATGGACCTCACTGGCTGCAAGGGTTAGTGGCGTCCTAGGACGCTTTGAGAAGCCTAGTAAGGAAACCCAGTGCACACGACCAAAACGGCCATTCCTTGACCCCTGATCCCCCGCAAACCCTTGTGATTATTGGGAATGAGGCTCCGTGAAACTTCTGCCACACCCCTTGACAGAACGTCTTTGCGCCCCAATTCGGGCAGGAAAACTACCCCGATGGAATTAGACCTGGCGCCGGAAGTCACCCGAGCGGCCGCCCGACTTCTCCCACAACGCCACCTCGCCAATCACCATGTTCTTGTCAGCCGACTTACACATGTCGTAGAGGGTGAGGGCTGCAACAGAACATGCAGTCAACGCTTCCATCTCGACTCCGGTCTGGCCAGTGGTCTCCACAATTGCCTCGATGTCCACCGCGCCGTCTCGCACGGTGAGGTCCACCGACACTTTCGACAACATGAGTGGGTGACACAACGGAATGAGGTCGCTGGTGCGCTTGGCCGCCTGAATGCCGGCAATGCGCGCCACTGCCAACACATCACCCTTCGGTAACGCCCCCGACACGATGGCCTGTGAGGTGGCCACGTTCATGGTGATGATGGCCCGCGCGATGGCGCGCCTGCGCGTGACGGCCTTGTCCCCCACATCCACCATGTGGGCATTGCCCGATTGGTCGAGATGTGTGAACTCTGGTTCGCTCATGTGGTCAGCCTACGAACGTTTCCACGGCCAGCGCACGGGGCGCTTGGCAAGGAATGCGGCGACGCCTTCACGCACTTCGCCACTCTTGTCCATTTCGGTTTCCCAATGCAGTGTGGTTTTTGGCTTCACCTTGCCGTCGCGCACCACTTCGTCGATCATGTTCTTGGTGGCCACTTGCGTGAGCGAGGAACGCTCCAACAACGTGGCCGTGAGTTCTGCAATGCGAGATTCCAGTGCGTCGACAGCATGCACTTCATCGATGAGGCCGATGCGCAATGCACGATCGGCCTTAATGAGTTCACCGGTGAACATGAGGTGCTTGGTAGCCGAGCCACCCATGATGCGCACGGCGCGCTCGAGTGCATTGGTGGGATACACAATGCCCAACTTTGATGGCGTGATGCCATAGATGGAATCGTCGGCGGCAATACGAAGGTCGCATGCAGTGGCAATGGATACTCCGCCACCCACACAGTTGCCACGAATGACCGCAATGGTGGGAGCAGGGAAATTGGCGAGTGCTTCTTCTGCATTCCAGTTCACACGCGCGTATTCGCCGCCGGGGCCATTGGTGAGTTCGGAAATGTCTGCACCCGCACAGAAGTGTTCGCCGGCGCCACGCACAATCAGCAAACGAACGTCGGGATTGGCTGCAAGTGCGGTGACATGTGCGTCAATGGATGCCCACATGTTGAATCGCACAGCGTTGCGCTTGTCGGGCCGGTTCAGCGTGAGCGTGGCAACGGGGCCATCTATCTCCACGAGAACGTTCAGGTTCGCCAATTCTCCGGTGTCATCGGCCATGTCAGCCACCAATCTGACTCATCGTGCGCTTCGGACGAATGAAGTTCACCTGATTGATTTGATGCCCGGCCCACTTCGCCCCCACCGCGGTGCGAATGAGTTCGGAAATGTCATCGTCGCTTCCGCCGTTGCGCAACAAGGCACGAATGTCGAATTCATCGGTGGCGAACAGACACGTGCGGAATTGTCCGTCGCTGGTGAGACGCACACGATCGCAATCAGCGCAGAATGGGTGCGACACACTGGGGATGACACCAACGAACCCCTTGCCGTCGTTGTAGCTCCACCGTTGTGCCGGCGCGGCTCCACGTTGGTCAACGGGCGTGAGTGGAAATTCAGCGTTGATGGTGTTCACAATCTCGTCTTGTGTGACCACCTTGTTGCGTTCCCACTCGTTCGATGCATCAAGCGGCATGAATTCAATGAAGCGCATTTCCAGATTGTTGTCGCGTGCGTACTTCGCAAGATCAAGAATCTCGTCATCGTTGGCACCACGTTCAATGACTGCATTGATCTTCACGGGAGCAAAGCCAGCGGTCTGTGCCTCTGCAATACCTTCCAACACGTTTGCCAATTCATCACGACGTGTCATGGCCAGAAAGCGATCGGCACGCAACGAATCGAGACTCACGTTGATGCGTTGCAGACCTGCATCTCGCAACTCTTGCGCCACGTTGCGCAAGGTGCTGCCATTGGTGGTGAGAGCGAGGTCGGGCGTGGAGCCATCGGCCAACCGCAGTGCACTGAGTTTCTGAATGAGAATGGGTAGGTGCGCACGCACAGTGGGCTCACCACCGGTGAGGCGAATGCCGTTCACGTTGAAGTGCTCCACACAAATGCGGGCCACGCGTTCGATCTCTTCGTAGGTGAGCACTTCGCTGCGGTCTATCCACGTCATGCCCTCTTCGGGCATGCAATAGGTGCAGCGGAAATTGCAGCGGTCGGTCACCGAAATGCGCAGGTCGCGCACGGTTCGTCCGAAGCTGTCAATGAGGTCCACGAAGCAAGCCTAAGCACCCAAAAAGGTGACAACCACTTCGTCGCCAGCGCTCACGCCAAGCCCATCAGGTACCGCCATGATGGCATTGGCCATGGAGGTGGCCGCCCACTGGTGACT
>JALQYL010000006.1:0-32130 GCA_023254135.1 Ilumatobacteraceae bacterium
CGACGCGTACAACGTGTTGGGAAGGTCGTTCTGTGCGCGCACCAAGTCAATCTTCACTGTCAACGAATCGACAGCTGTAACAGCCTTGATGTTGCCGTTGAAAGCAGTGGAGGTTGACAGTTGGTATGTGGTGGCTGCCCATCCAGCGTCAACTGGAATTGTTGCGTTCAATGAAGCAAGGCCAAGTGCTGTTGCCAAGGTGCTTCCTGATGCAAAGGTTCCCACAGCAGCGTAGAAAGCAAGCTGTTGCTTGCCTGCAGTTGTTGCCAATGAGGTTGCACTCAATCCGAGAGCAGCAGCTGCAGAAGAAGCAGCTGGGTTGCTAAGGACAGCAACCAACGTTGTGAAGGCTGAAGTTCCCATGATGCCAGGGATCGCAGCTTGTGCTGTTTGAGTCGACTTGAGACCAGTTGCGTAGTCAAGGTTCAACTTCACTGCAGCTGCATCAAACTTTGTACCGTCGGAGAAGGTGATGTTTGGACGAAGCTTGATGGTCCATGACTTGAGGTCTGCTGATGGTGTGCCGCTCTCTGCGAGAAGGCCAACCATGTCGCCGCCGATGGTCTTTTCGAAGAGACCTTCGTAGATGGTGCGCTCAACCATGAGGGCTGAGTTCGCGTTGTTGTCGCCGAAGCAGAAGCCGGGGAAGGTGTCGAAAATTGCAACCTTCAGCTTTCCGCCGTACTTGGACGCAGACACCTTTGATGCCTGTGTGCCGCTTGTGGCCACAGTTGACACCGCGATGGTTGCTGCAAGTGCAACACCAACACGACGCAACACACGTGACCGAGTGGTCTGACGTTGTGTCATTTAATACTCCCCAAAAGAAATTCACATCACACTGATGTGAACAGGGACACGCTAGATGAGGTACATCATGTGTCGGGCGTCATGTGACAAAAGACCAAATTTTGCACAATGACACTTTTGCCATGCACAAATTGTTTGCACGGTTCCTCACAATGAGGTGAACACGTGAACCTTTATGGCGCCACTCTTGCGGTCTGATGCAACGTCGAATGCGCGATCTGCTTCGTCCAACGCAAAGCGATGCGTGACGACTGCTTGGGTGATCGCTGGATTGCGGTGAAGTACATCGACTGCTTCGCGAAAATCGTGATGCTCATTGTCGTGGCTGTAGTAGATGGACGGAATGATGTTGATTTCTTTCATCATGAAAAGGTTGCTGAGAGCAACAGGTGCCCACACCATGCCGAATTCCAGGAGTGAACCTCTCGGGCGTGTGGCATTCACACACTGGTCGAACGATTGCTGGGTACAGACCGCGTCAAACGAGACGTCGTAGTTCTTGCCTGCTTCTGAAAGTGCCGTCACTCCCAGTTTCTCTGCAGCCGCAAATTGGTGGGGGTGGCGAGCAACGATGTCCACATTGACTCCACGATCCTTCAGGACCGCTGCGGCCAACAGGCCGATGGATCCGGCTCCCACAACCAGTGCTCGTGTTCCGGCCTGAACTCCCACTCTGTTGATTCCATGAATCACGACTGCCAGAGGCTCCACGAGACCAATTGATGTTTCGTCCGTACCATCCGGAATGTCAAACAATCTCGACTGTTCTACGAGAACGAATTCTGCGAGACCACCATCCATGGAAATTCCGTGAGCTCGTGAAGTTGCTTCGGCGCATGTGCTGGATGCACGCATGCGACACGACGGACAGGTGCCGCATTCACCAGTGGGTCGAACAGCCACCAATCGCCCGTCTTGGGTGTAACCGCCGAACTCGTGGCCGAGAGTGACACCAGAGACCCCCATTTGCACCAAGTGGATGTCGCTTCCACAAATGCCCGAAGAAGTGACTGCAATGAGTTCTCCTTCGCCCGAAGGAACTTCTTTGTCGACGACTTCAACTTTTCCGCCAGATGATGTGAGTGCGCGCATAAAAGAACGCTAATCGTGCATTAGGGCGATGTGGTGGTGGTGCCAGGCACCGTGGTTGTTGTTGGGCTGGTTGTGCTGACCACACTGGTGGTCGTTGTGACTGCAATTGTGGTGGTGGAGGGGGCCGTTGTTGTAGTGGTGGAAGTAGCCGCAACGATTGTGCGACCAAAGGCGCGCATTTGATTGATGAAAAAGGTGGTTCGCTCCTTGTAGCCACTGACGTTCAAGTGCACGCCGTCTGCGATGTAACGGCTCTTCCCGGCTGGCGTAAATGCTTTATCCCAATCGGCGATCATGAGATTGGGCCAACGTGATTGTGCATCTCTCAATGCTCGATTGAATCGACGTGCGCGAAAACGCCAGTCGCCCCGACCAGTAGGTGAGAACTCGATGTTGCACCACAGCACAGGTAGCCCCATCGACTGTTCCATCACCGCGTCGATGGCGACGGGGGGATATGCGGGATCGCGACGCGAAATCATGTCGTTCGTCCCCAACGCAACCACGATGGCAGTGGTTCGAGTGCTCAGCTTTTTGCTGAGGACCTTTGCGCCCTCGGTAGAGAGTCTCCCGACTTTTGCATCGATGACAACCGTTGGCCAGATCTTGAGTTGCGCGATCTTGTCCTTGAGCGAACCGAAATATGCCGTACCAACAGTGAGGCTGTCGCCCACCACGAGCACGGTGTCTTGGCCGTTCGGCATGACAGCGGCAGATTGAGCTGTTAACGGAACTGATGCCAGTGTGATGCTCGCAGCAACCAAAAGAGAGGCAAGAACTCGAGTCCTGCCATTGGTTGAGATTCGCATCCGCCCATTGTGGCAAGGTTGTGCTGTGATTCGTAAGCACTTCCTCACTTATTTGGCGCTCAGCACTGTTGGTGTTTCACAGCCACTGCTTGATCTGTACGGAAAGAACGCCACAGTGTTCTCTACGGCCAAATTGTCGCCGTTTGAAGTGGCCCTGTTCTTGTTGGTCGTTGCTCTGGGTCCAGCGTTCGGAGCGATTGCACTGGACCGCGCCACCAAATTCCTTGGACCAAAGGTCAATGAGTCCATGCGACTCCTGCTCATTGGTGGATTCTCATTTCTTGCAGGTCTGGCCATTGCGCGATGGGCACACCTTTCGGGTGATGTACCCACATTGGCGCTCGCTTCCGTTGTGGCGTTGTTGGTGCCGTACTTTTTCGACAAGAAGAAGTGGGCGCGAGAGTGGTCTCGCTGGCTTGCCGTGTTGAGTGTGGCCGTGTTGGGAAGTGCTGTTCTGCAATTGCAGCCAATTCTGTTGCAACAACAAGGTCCAAAGAGCGACGCTGTCATAGGAAACAAGGATGTGTCCGTTCTGCAAATTGTGCTCGATGAGTTCGCCCTGGCGCCACTGCTTGATACGGACGGCAACATCAACGCGCAACGTTTCCCCGGATTTGCTGAGTTGGCTGCAACGTCCACGTGGTATCGAAACAATGTTTCCGCATCAAACTTCACGCACCAAGCAGTTCCGGCCATTTTGTCCTCGCGCTCTCCATCGAAGACTGCGGCGCCATTTCTCAGCGCGTACCCCAAGAACATCTTCACGCTCTTTGGCGGCAAGACCACTGTGTCGGGTGTTGAGCCAGTCACCAGTTTGTGTCCGATTCGCGTGTGTCCGAAGAAGGGGGAGTCTCGTTGGTCATTCAACCCGTCTCGACTGAAGTCTTTCTTCCGTGACGCGAGTTATGTGTATGGGCAGCGCGTGTTTCCCCCTGCATTGCGCAAGCGCATTCCGTCGGTCGATGGAGCGTGGGGTGGATTCGGTGCCGTCGCGAACAAGTTCAAGGAGCAGTACACGCACGGGGCGCTTTCACAACCCGACGCCTTGTTGCAGACAGTGCACAAAATGGTGAATAGCGCTGCACCGCAGGTGTCGGTGGTTCATGCCTTGATGCCGCATGCACCGTGGAGATTGACCCCGGATCTTCGAGTCGCACCGTTGTCTCCCACGATCTCCACCACCAATCCAGATTCTGAAGACGGAATCTCCGATGAGTATCAAACGTACTTGTATCAAGTGGCGGCGGTGGATGCCACGATTCAAGAAGCGCTGACGGAATTGAAGAGTTCAGGTCGGTGGGACAAAACAATGATTGTTCTCACTGCTGACCATGGCATTTCGTTCATTCCCACCATGCCGCAACGCCACACAGATTTTCTAGAGGATCAGCAAGTTGCCGACATTTATCGGATACCTACATTCATCAAGTATCCGAATCAGAACAGTCCCATTGTGAGTGACTGTGCAAGCACGAACCTCGATTTGTTGCCCACCATCATTGATGTGACCCGGACAAAGACCGAATGGAAATTTGAGGGTTCCTCTCTCGCATCCGGTTGTCCGAACAGGACAAAGCGGGTCGTTGTCTCCGCCACCGGCCAAACTAAGGATCTGCAGGGTTCATTTGCTGACGCGCTGGCACGCGCTTCGCACTACTCAGAGATAGTTTCCAACGTGGGTGCAATCAACAAAGTGGCCGCAATTGGCTCGTCTGCCTCTTTGATTGGCGCTGTTCTCCCGGATGTGAAGACGGATCAACAAGTGGTCAGTTGGAAGGTTGCTCAGAAGAAGTGGTTCCTCAACGTGTCAGACAAACGTGGTTCGGCTGTTCCTTCGTTGATCACGGGTTCCATCCAGATGAACGGTGAATTGCCCGCTGGTACGGAAGGAATTGTTGCAATTGACGGCGTTGCGGCTGGCGTTGTTGGCGAATTGTCAAATGCGCGCGATGTGGCCGCATTTACTGCTGTGCTTGACTACTCGCTCCTCACAAGGGGAAAGCACATCGTTGAGTTGTACGTACATCGTGCAGACGGGTCGCTCACTCGCGTTGGGCAGCCCCAATAGTCACTTCTTGAACGGACGACTCCACAGATCCGACTCTTCGATCTTGGCGACAGCCGATGGAACATCTTCAACTGCTACAGGTTTGCTGATGAAGTAGCCCTGAACTCGTTGACACTTCATGTCGGCGAGAATCGACATTTGTTGAGCATCCTCAACACCTTCGGCCACGATGTCGGCATTGAGTGTTGATGCCATCGCAATGATCGTCTTCACGATGCTTCGGGTTCCGGCTTCGCGCTCGATGTTCTGAACAAACGCACGGTCGATCTTGATGCACTGAATCGGGAATTGTTGCAGCAGGGACAATGAGGAATAGCCGGTTCCGAAATCGTCAATTGCTATGCGAACGCCCAACGCATTCAGCCGTTGCAGTGATTGCAAAGCCTGTGTTGGTTCAGTGATCATCACCGACTCCGTCACTTCCAGCCACAGTTGGTCTGGCGCGACACCGGATTGACGCAATGCATCAGACACAACGGTGACGAATTGTGGATCGTGCAATTGACGGGGTGAGACGTTGACGCTCATCGTGGTGCTTGGTGACACCACCGAGGTGTCAATCCAGCGCCGTAGTTGTTGAAGAGCGTCATTGATTGCCCATGACCCCAGCGGAACTATGGTGCCCGTCTCTTCCGCAATCGGAATGAACTCATTGGGTGGAACCACATCACCATCTCCACGGTTCCAACGCATGAGAGCTTCAAAGCCAACGACAACCCCGAGTTCCACATCAACAATGGGCTGATGAACAAGGAGGAGTTCGTTTCGCTCCAACGCCCTGTACAGAGCAGTTTCTACCTCTAGGCGTTTGGTGACAGTGTCGATCATGGAGTCGTCGAACAGCGCAATGCAATTACGTCCGGCATCCTTGGCTCGATACATGGCTGTATCGGCATGTCGCATGAGTTCGTCGGCGGTCAACATGACACCTTTCGGTGCATATGCGACTCCGATGCTTGCGGTGACAAACATGTCACCTTCGGAGGTGGGTACCGGATCCCTAAAGGCGTCAAGCACGCGTTCGGCGAGAAGGACGGATTGGGTGGACGATTGCGTTGATGGGTCGAGCACCACGAATTCGTCACCAGCAATGCGCCCCACGGTTGCGCCCTCGGGTATGGCCGCCAGTAGTCGTCGTGCAACGTGCGTGAGCACATCGTCTCCCGTGGAGTGACCAAGGCTGTCATTGATGTTCTTGAATCTGTCGACATCGATGAACAGCACGGTTGGCAAGTGACCTGATTGCCACGAGTGCTGCACAGCCTCATCAATGTGCTCCAGCATGAGAATTCGATTCGGTAAACCGGTGAGAGAGTCGGTGAGTGCGTTCCTGATCAATTGCGATTGCGTACGTGAATTTGCTCTCACTGATTGAATGATTCGGGCCATGGCTGCAACCGCCAACACGGCCACTGATGCGGTGCGCACGATACGGTCCTGGGTGCCGTCGGGGTCGGTGAGCGAAACGATGACAACGGGGATGAGTAATGCGCTGGTGGTGCTGATGAGGCGGGTCATCAGTGGTGGGCTGATGCGTTGCACACCAGGCGATGTGATCTGGCGAGAACTTGCATGAAGAAGTCCGGCGCCGGTGAGCGCCACTGCCATCACCAAAGGTGCTTGCACGGTTGTGATGTTGATAGGGCTATCACCTCGATTCGATATCGCTCGAAGCACGACAGCCACGATGTTGAGTCCCACTGCCAATCCCAACATCGCTGATGCTGGTGATGGAGCGGAATCGGAGAAAACCAAAAGTGCAAGAAGGAAGACGACCAACACCGCCAACGCCACGGTGACACCTCGGGAGGTTGTGAGTACTGATGCGGTGGACGATGCGATGGATGGTCGTACCAATACCACCCACGAAATCAACCAAGCTCCGATTCCTACGATGAGGCCGTCGGCAGTGACTTGCTGTGTCCGCGAGCCCCAACGGGAGCGCACCACGTATATCAATCCGAGTGCAAGAACCAATTGGGAGACTCCGTAGAGAAGCTCTTCAGACATGCGCTGGGAAAGAGATGTCTCCATCGTGTGAACATGCTGCGCAGCAAGAATTGAGCCAATTGAGATGAGGGTGATGGCCGATACAACTCGGGAGGTTCTGTGAACAAGGGTGGCAACGCTCAGCCCAAGGCCAAAGATTCCGGAAGCACCCACAAGGAATGCTGAAAATTGGCCGTTTGTGCTCACAGCATGCGCGATGCCGAGCCCAACGGCACAAAGTGCGCACAGCCAAGAGAGACCAGATAGGAACCTACGCACCGTGTAAGCGTAATCGGTAGCATGAAGGCACATGTCCATTGTCGCTCCCACTGTCACCGTTGTGGTGCCCGGAACTCATCTCATGCCAGAACTCTTGGGTCAGCGTGACGAGTTGTTGCGACGAGTGGAGGAATCGTTTCCCGATGTGTCCGTTGTCGTTCGGGGCAACGAAATCCAATGCACCGGCGCTCGAGCACATCAAGTGGGTCGCCTGTTTGAAGAAATGGTGTTGCTTCTCCAACGGGGTGAGCGCCTTGACCAATCCGTGATGGACCGCAGCATCGTCATGGTGCGCGCCGAACAACGTCCGAGCACTGTTCTCACGGATGACATTCTCAAGGGTTCACGTGGACGCATGGTGCGACCAAAGACTGCTGGTCAGAAGCGTTATGTGGATTGCATTCGCGAGAACACCATCACCTTCGGTATCGGCCCAGCAGGTACCGGAAAGAGCTGGTTGGCGGTCGCCATGGCAGTGCAGGCGCTTCATGCCCGGCAGGTTCAACGCATCATTCTCACGCGTCCAGCCGTAGAAGCGGGGGAGCGATTGGGTTTCTTGCCTGGTGACCTCATGGCAAAGATCGATCCTTATCTGCGTCCTTTATATGACGCGTTGTACGACATGGTCGACGCTGAAGCCGCCCAGAAATTGATTGAACGTCAGACCATCGAAGTGGCTCCGCTCGCGTTCATGCGTGGCCGAACCCTCAACAATTCATTCATCATCCTGGACGAGGCGCAAAACACCACGCCCGAACAAATGAAGATGTTCCTCACCCGAATTGGCTTTGGGTCCAAAGTTGTCGTCACCGGAGACATCTCCCAAATAGATGTTCCCGACGGACGAAGTGGTCTGGTGGGACTTGAAAAGAAACTCGGCGGCATTGATTCCTTGGGCTTTGTGTATCTCGATGGAACCGATGTCGTTCGTCACCGCATTGTGGCCGACATAGTTGCGGCATACGAGAAGGCTGGTGAGCGCGAACAACGTGCTGCATCGCGAAAGAACAATCCGCGTGTCTGATTCTCGCCCGCGAATAGACGCACCGCGCCGTGCTGGTGGTGATGGCGTTCCCGATGTGTTCTGTTCCGACGAGCAGAATGACGTGGAGATTGATGTCGCTCGCTGGCGAACCCTGGCGGTCAATGCTTTGTTGGCCGAAGGGGTGCGTGGCGCCTGCGAATTGTCTCTGTACTTCATCGACGAAGCATCCATCGCAGAGTTGAACGCTGAACACATGGGCAAAGTTGGTCCAACCGATGTTCTGTCTTTCCCGCTCGATGGTGTTGAAGTTGCTGAGGCACAAGGTCCTGGTGCGTTGTCGTCGGGTCCGGCGCGTCCACATCCTGATCACGATGATGTCCCCACTCTTTTAGGCGACGTGTTGGTGTGCCCTTCTGTCGCGCGAAGTCAAGCCCCGACCCATGCTGGGAATCTTGACGATGAATTGGCTCTACTCGTGGTGCACGGCGTTCTGCACGTGCTTGGATACGACCATGAAATCGAATCCGACACACTCAAGATGAGAGAACGGGAGCTGCTTATTTTGTCCGCTCATCATTGGGGTGGGGAAGTTCCCAATGGATTCCGACAGGAGCACGACGAATGATCGCTTCAACCCCCACCTCCGCCGATTGGTTGATGCTTGTCACGATTCTGATTTTGCTGGGATTTCTTATCTTCTTATCCATTGCGGAAATGGGACTGTCTCGCGTGTCCAAACCAAAGGCGCAAGCGTTGGCAGACTCAGGTGCTCGTGGTGGTACAGCTCTACTCGCGTTGGTCACTCATCCTGAGCGTTGGGTGAATCCGCTGTTGTTGGCGGTCAATGTGTCGCAAACCGTGCAGGCAACCCTCACCGGAGTGGTGGCAGGTCGCTTGTTTGGACCTGCCGGAGTGGCAATCGGCGTGGTGTTGAACGTCGTGGTCTTCTTCGTGTTCGCAGAAGCAGTGCCAAAGACCTACGCCATCATGAACTCCGACCGTGCTGCGCTCAGCAGTTCTCGCATCACTGGCCTGTTGGTGTCGTTCTGGCCATTGCGCGTCATGTCCCGCGGACTGATAGGACTCACCAATGTCATCATTCCGGGCAAAGGGCTCGAGCAAGGTCCTTTCGTTGGCGAACAGGAGTTTCTGGGCATAGTTGAAGCGGCGGCCGAGGAAGAAATAATCGAGCACGAAGAACGTGAACTCATTGAATCAATCATTGAATTTGGTGACACGGTTGTTCGCGAGATCATGATTCCCCGTCCCGACATCATCAGTGTTGATGGAGGGTCTTCAATTGATGCAGCACTCGATATCGCCTTTGAACATGGCGTCAGTCGTTTGCCAGTCATGCACGAAGATTCTGAGGGTCGTGAAGACATTCTGGGCATTGTGTACGCCAAGGATCTCATGCGAGCCATTCGCAGTGGCCACGGAGGTGATCTGGTGAACGATCTCGTCCGTCAGGCCGTGGTGCTGCCAGAGAACAAGTCAGTAGCCAAGTTGATGCGAGAGATGCAACGCGACCACTTCCATATGGCCATCGTGGCCGATGAATATGGTTCCATTGCTGGTCTTCTCACACTTGAAGACTGCCTTGAGGAGTTGGTGGGCGAGATCGTGGATGAACACGATGCAGAAGATCCAGAAATCACAGTCCTTCCAAACGGCGAAGCTCTGGTTGACGCTGGTATCTCGTTGTCCGACTTCAACGAACATTTCGATGTGTCACTCTCGGAAACCGAATACGACACATTGGCCGGCTTCTTGTTCGGCACCTTCGAGCACGTTCCTGTGGAGGGCGAGTCTGTGGAGTCTGAAGGGTGGTTGTTCACTATCGACGCTGTGGAAGGACGCCGCATTACTCGGGTCCGTGTGACGCCCGTACTTCGTAGTGACGACTAGCTACTGAAACTCTGAAAGAACAAGTTCATTTCGACGAGGTTTTCCCAAATTCGTGCGTGGAATTTCTTGCACAAAATGAACTCGGTGCGGTGCGCAGTGTGCGGGTAGGGACTCTTTGACGAAATCGCGTACCTCGTTCAAAGTGATGCTGGAATCCTTTGATAGAACTATCCATGCAGTCACCACGTGACCCCACTCGTCGTTCGGTACTCCGGCGACGCAGACATCTGCAATCTTGACGTGGCGTCTCAGTACTTCTTCCACGGCGTCCGGCCACACGTTTTCACCACCCGTAATGATGAGGTCGCCCTCGCGACCTTCCACTGTTACAACGCCATCTTGGAAGGTCCCGATGTCTCCCGTGCGAAACCAACCATCGGGTGAGAGTGGATTCGTGCCGTCTCTGTACGAACGCAAAAGCATCGGCGCTCGCAGGTGAATGATGGAATCCACGATTTTCACTTCCACACCGGCGAGTGGAACGCCGTCGTACACCAGCCCACTCCCTGTCTCTGTCATTCCGTAGGTGGTCACTGTGTTGTGAGGGCGGTCAGTGGGTGGTTTTGCTCCCCCCAACACGATCGTTCGAAAAAGGTCGGGATTCACACGTTGCAACGCAGTGGACACCAGCGACACCAAAGTGGCACCTTGTCGTGCTGCATTGTTGTACGCCTCAACGGAGAATTGTGCCGCCGTAATGAGGGGAGTCTCAAGAACAAGAGATCGGAGAATGACGGATAGTCCTCCCACATGTGACACCGGTAGGCATGCAAACCATGTGTCGGTGTGAGAGACCTGCAAGCGCTCCGATGTGGCGTAAGCGCTTGCGCGCACGGCATCGTGCGTGAGCACAACACCCTTTGGATCTCCCGTGGTTCCAGACGTGGCCACCACCACTGCGTCTCCCGCCTCAACGGGGTCACCGTCATACGCGGTTTCTGAATGGACAGTGGCGATGCGTGTGGGGCGAATGACGGTCAGTGTCCGTGCGCGAGACGGAAGGGGCAGGCGTTGGTCGAGTGGAAAGACTGCATCTCCGTCGTCCCAAGCCCGTCTGATGCGGTCCACAAGAGCTGGGCCATTCGGCATGTCCAGGCAGATCAGCTCATTCACGATGACAGCGTACGCACCATGCGACACTTGAGGCATGGCAAATGACGCACACCCACACAGTCTCGGATGGAAGAAATGGGTGGTTGGAGCTCGACCCCGCACATTGCCCGCCGCCGTCGTTCCCGTTGCAGTAGGTGGAGCGTGTGCATCGGAGATCCACGCAGGGTCGTGGTGGCGATTGGCTCTGGCTGCAGTGGTAAGTCTTGCGCTGCAGGTGGGCGTGAACTATGCGAACGACTATTCAGATGGAGTCCGTGGCACCGACGAGGTGCGGGTGGGTCCACTGCGACTGGTGGGTTCCGGCGTCGCGAGTGCGCAGTCGGTCAAGATTGCAGCGTTCGTCGCCTTTGGCGTGGCTGCAGTAGCAGGAAGCGTGCTTGCGGTTAGTACCACGATGTGGCTGATTGCTGTCGGAGTTGCAGCGATCGTTGCTGCTTGGACGTACACGGGTGGGCCACGTCCGTACGGTTACGCAGGTTTT
The DNA here is from genome assembly GCA_023254135.1 of Ilumatobacteraceae bacterium. Lineage (GTDB taxonomy): Bacteria > Actinomycetota > Acidimicrobiia > Acidimicrobiales > Ilumatobacteraceae > UBA2093. The sequence continues at coordinate 11,535 of JALQYL010000006.1, forward strand.
GGCGAGTTGTTCGTGTTCATCTTTTTTGGTGTGGTGGCAACCATTGGGTCGGAATTTGTTGTGGCGGAACAAATCACCTCAACTGCAGTCATCGCGAGTATCGCGGTTGGAGTTTTTGCTTGTTCGCTGTTGGTGGTGAACAACCTTCGCGACATTCCGGGAGACACTGTGGCAGGGAAGAACACGTTGGCAGTTCGATTGGGTGATGCCAGAACTCGCAAGTTCTTTGCCTTGCTCATTGTCGTTGCGGCCTTGGCCATTATTGGCACTGCGTTTTCGGCCGGACCAATGGCCCTCGCTGGCTTGGTGGGTGTGATTGCGGTTCGTCCGGCCCTGAATGACATTGGTCGTGGTGCAAAAGGACCACAACTCATTCCTGTTCTCGGCGCCGTGGGACGAGCTCAAATGATTCTGGCAGTCACCTATTCCGTTGGAATAGCAATGGCACTGCATTCATGACAAGAAATCAATGAGAATCTGCATGAACGATGCATGTTTCTCAAGATGCACCGTGTGACCACATTCCGGAACGATGTACAAACGTGAATGAGGAATCATTGAGTGCATGCGTTCGGCGATGTTGGAAAACTTCTTGTCCTGTTCGCCCGCAACCAAAAGCACCGGCATGGTGAGTTCATGAAGTCGACTCCACAGCGGTGTTTGTGTGCCAGTGCCCGCATAACGAAGTGAGTTCGCAAGTCCTGAAGCAGTGTTGGTGAGTCGCTCGTTTAGTTGGGCACTCTCTGTGGACAAACCGGCAAACATGGGATTTGCCAGCCACTCCGTTATGAATGCGGGTACTCCTACGGATTCAATATGGTCGGCCAAATTGCCATCGCTGGCGACTCGCTGTGTTCGTTCAATGTGTTCTTCAATTCCTGCTGTTCCACTTATGAGTACCAGCTTTTGCACGACATGTGGCTGTTGCAGGGCAGTATGGAGACACATGCGGGCGCCCATGGAATATCCGACGAGGGATCCTGGAAACATGGTGTCAGCGATGTCGTTACCGCACTGAATGAGTGTTCGTGCTCCATCCGGCGAGGCGCCGTGCCCAGGAGCATCGATGGTGGTGCAAGCAAAACTTGGTAAGTCGTGTACGACCTGGTCCCAGGATTTGGAGGTCTGGGTGAATCCGTGAACGAACGCGACATGTGGCCCCTCACCGATAGTGCGATGTGCAAGCTTCAACGGGAAAGAATCTTCTCGATGACGTTCACAAAGACCTCTGGGTCCTGAGCTCCTGGAATGAGGAATTGGTTGTTGATGACGAATGAGGGAACTGCAGTGATGTCACGCATTGCAGCGCCTTCCAAATCGGCCCGGACCTCTTCGTACCCAGCATCGGTTGACAGCCAATCGTTGAGTTCGGCACCGTCGAAGCCGCATTCATGTGCGCACTGAACGATGACCTCCCGACTTCCCACATCGAGACCATCGGTGAAATAGGCCTTCAAGAGACGCTCCTTGAGTGTGATTTGTGCTGAAGCGCCCAACGTGGTGAGTGCCCAATGGATGGCACGATGGCATTCAATGGTGTTTGCGCGCAACGCAATATCCATGTTGAATTCAATTCCGTCCTCAGCTGCGACATTGGTGACGTGTTGAAGAATTTGATTCGCCCTGTCGGAACCGCCAAATTTTTTGGCATAGGCCTCGGCGACGGGCGTGGGTGACCCAACCGGGGCAGTGGGGTCAAGTTGGTATGCCTTGAAGACCACGTTGATGGGCTCCGTGATTCCCTTGTTTCGTAGGGTGGCGACAGCCTTGTCAAACCGGATTTTCCCTATGTAGCACCACGGGCAAACAACATCGGACCAGATTTCAACCTGCATAGGTGACACGATAGAAGGAATGAGTACTCCAGGAGACACCTCGGCCACGTTTTGCGCAACATTGGTGGATGAATGGATTCACCAGGGCGTTCGTCATGCAGTGGTGGCACCAGGAAGTCGGAGTACTCCATTGGCTGTGGCACTTGCTCGTCGTCCCGAATTGTCAATTCATGTTTTTCACGACGAGCGAACTGCGGCCTTTGCGGCATTGGGAATCGGTGTGGAGACAGGCTTCCCCGCTGTCCTGTTGTGTACATCCGGCACCGCTGCGACTCATTTTCATGCTGCGGTGGCTGAAGCTGATCTCAGCAACGTCCCAATGATCGTATGCACAGCCGACCGACCACCTGAATTGCGCGATGTGGGAGCTCCTCAGACAATCCGTCAAACAGATATGTATGGGACAAAGGTGCGATGGTTCCATGATCCGGGTGTACCAAGTGATGAGGCACGCGATTCTTGGCGTTCATTGGCCTCACGTCTGGTTGCAAGTGCAATCACCCATCGTCCTGGACCTGTCCACGTGAACCTGCCATTTCGTGAACCTTTGCTCGGAACTCCCACATCACTTCCCGAAGCGCGGAGTTCTGGGTGGGCTCGCACGCAGTCAAAGATCGTGGTGCCCGCAGTTGTCGTGAGCGAATGTGCGCAACGAATGAGCGGAAGGCGGGGCATCATCGTTGCCGGTCGTGGCGCCACGCCGGCCACATTGGAATTGGCAACGGCCTTGGGCTGGCCGATTCTTGCTGATGCTCGTAGCGGATTACGGATGGGGCATCCTGCGTGTGTGATGGCATTTGATGCAATTCTTCGTTCGCAGGAATTTGCGTCGAACCATCGTCCGGATCTGGTACTTCGTGTCGGAGAGCCGCCTGCTTCAAAAGTGACGAATCAGTGGATTGCTTCATGTGGTGCTGAAGTGATGCAAGTACAGCCATACGGAAACGTGACAGACCCGGACCATTTGGTGTCCGTACACCTCATCGGCGACGTCGACTCCACTTTGCTCGGCTTGGCTGCTGCAGTGGCTCGTGTTGAGTCTTCATGGCTGTCGGATTGGGCCGAAGCCGAACGAACCACTCAAGCTGTTCTGGATGCGTGGTCATCCGAGCACGACAGTGAAATCACAAATGCTCGCGCCGTGACAAAATCGCTTTCCTCCGGCGACCGGTTCGTTGTGTCGTCGTCCATGCCAATTCGTGACGTGGAGTGGTTTGGATCGGTCACCACCGACGTTCATGTCCACTCCAATCGTGGTGCAAATGGTATCGACGGAGTCATCAGCACCGCGGTGGGAGTGGCACTTGCATCAGGGAAGAAGACGGTTGTCTACATCGGCGACGTTGCTGCAGTCCATGATGCAAATGCTCTGTTGGCCCTCATGTCGCGAAACGCTGAGGTGAAGGTGGTTGTTTCGAACAATGATGGTGGAAGCATCTTCTCGTTCTTGCCCCAAGCTGCTTTGGTAGACACCCATACTTTTGAAACGTTGTACGGAACACCGCATGGTGTTTCTTTTGCACATTTGGCGAAAGCATTCGGAGTGCCGTACGTCTTGACCTCGGCCACCGAACTGCCCAAGCTGATTCGTGAATCTGGTAGCGCGGTCATTGAGTTGTCCACCCAACGAAATGTCAACGTTTCACAGCATGCACAAGTGAACGATGCGGTAACTGCCGCCATCGATGCGCTGCATTTGTAACACCAATCAGGGTCGAACGATGGCAGACAGCATGGCCTGGAACTTTGCCTGGGTCTCTGCAAGTTCCGCATAAGGGTCACTTTCAGCCACGATGCCTCCACCTGCGAATAGGCGGGCATGTCGTTTGTCATCACTGATTTCGGCACATCGAATGGCAACGGCAAAGGTGCCACTGCCGTGCTGGTCGAGGACTCCGACAGCCCCGCCGTAATAGCCGCGTTTGAAAGGTTCGTTTTCTTGAATGAACGCAATGGCTTGAGCACTCGGATATCCGCCCAAGGCTGGTGTGGGACACAGTTCCTTCACCAAGGACATCACATGTGGCGTTGGCTCTGTGAGAGCGCCCTCGATGGCCGTGCCGAGATGCTGGACGTTTGCCACCGTCACAATGGATGGCTCGGCCTCCCAGTCGAGATACGAACAATGTGGCAGCAATGTGTCTCGCACCATGTCAATCACCAGTCGATGTTCCACCTGGTTTTTCGTGGATGCAATGAGCTCTGCTGCCAATTGAGCGTCAGTGTCTGGATCTCCCGTGCGTGGTGCGGTGCCGGCCAACGGGTGACTTCGCACCACGCGTTCGTCCACTGAAACAAGCAACTCAGGCGACGCACCAATGAGAGTGTTGACACGAAAGCGATAGCTGGTGGCGAACGACGCCTTCAGTCGGTGCAGCACACTGTGAGTGTTGATTGGTTCATCTGCAGTCACCTCTATGTCCCGAGCAATCACCACTTTCTTGAGTGCGCCGCTTTGTACGGTGTCGCGGGCACGGGCAACGGTCTCAAGGTATTGCGGGACAGGAGACAAGGGTGCGACGCGAAAAGTATTGGTACCGGCACGTGGAGACCGAGTGTTCTGCACCTCCGAGAGAAATTGCTCGAGGCGTTCGCTGTTTGCTTCGGATTCTGATGACGCCAATACGGTGACAAATCGCAATCCGTTCGAGCCGTGCGAAACCAGAAATTCCGGCACGTAGAAAGTGGATGGCTCTGTTGGAAGGAACGGCACAAGGCCGAAGGCAATTGGCGACGGAAATTCAGGCGTGAGATTTTTGATGCTTGCCAAGTAATTGGTGATTTCGTGTTCACCAATGGTTGCCATCACGCCACGCGATGCGTATCCCAGTCCTTCTCGCTCAAAAAGCATTCCATTGTCCGCACACACGCTCGTGAGATCGAGTGGCGTTTCAATTTCAATGGAACGGCAGAACATCAGTCCCTCGTGCCCACCATCAGTTGAGTCAATCCACCAGACAGTTGTGTATGCGTGGCATCAGCGAATCCTGACTTGCGCAGCAGAGCGACCAGTTCATGTCGCTCTGGCAGGTACGCAACACTTCGAGGCAGATATCGGTAGGCGGCGGCATCGCTGATGAGTGCACCGATTTTCGGCACGATCTTTCCGAAATAGATGTTGTTGCCAAAGCGGATGATGGGATTGTGCGGCACTCCGACATCAAGAAGTGCCACCCGTCCACCTTTCTTCAACACGCGGGCGCACTCGGCGAAGAACGTTTCCAGGTCGACAAGGTTGCGTAGTGCGAATCCGCAGATGACGCCGTCAACTGAATTGTCCGGTACGGGAAGCTTCAAGATGTCGGCTTGTGCCCGTGGAGCAGAGCTGCGTCCATTCGCGAGCATGCCATAGGAGAGGTCGAGCGAGATGGGTGTGAGTCCCTTGCGCTGAAGATCGATGCACAGATCTCCGGTGCCCGAGGCGAGGTCGAGCACGACGGATCCCGGGGCAAGGTGCAGGTCTCTCACCGCTCGACGGCGCCACCTTGTGTCAAGGCGGAAAGTCATGATGCGATTCACCAGGTCATATCGCGGGGCGATGGCATCAAACATGGACCGCACCATGCGGGCCTTTTCTTCACCTGTGGGAAGAGTGTTGGTGTCCCACGAATGGGAGGGACCTGGATTGTTCGATTGCACAGGAGAATGTTAAGGGTCAGATGGACAAAGGGGTGGTGTAGAACTCGCTGACATCGGTCACCAGGCAGCAGAATGGACGAAACTGCACGTGTCGGGGGAGGCACCACCATGATCGATTTCACTCTTGCTCCGGAACACGAAGAGATTCGTGCTCGCGTCCGCGATTTCGTCGACAACGTCATCAAGCCAGCGATGGAGCCATTTGGCCACCGAGATGAGATGCAGGGCGAAGAGCGTGCCCAGTACGTGAAGGCTCTCATCGAATTGCGCCACAAGGCGGTGGAGGCAGGGCTGTGGTTGCCGCACATGCCGAAAGAAGTGGGTGGCATGGGACTCGGTCACGTTGCTCTTGCCATGGTGCAAGCCGAAGCGGCAAAGACCCGCGTGGGTCCGTGGGTGTTCAACTGCAATGCTCCCGATGAGGGAAACATGCACACCTTGCACCATTGGGCCACCGATGAGCAGAAAGAAAAATATCTCAAGCCATTGCTGAAGGGGACCGGTTCATCTTGTTTTGCAATGACAGAGCCAGAAGTCGCAGGTTCTGACCCCACACTGATCAAGACACACGCAATCAAAGATGGCGACGAGTGGATCATCAATGGCCACAAATGGTTCATCTCAGGTGCACGTCGTGCGCAGTTCGCCATTCTGATTGCACGGACAGAAATGGATGTGCCCGAGGGGTCTCGTGGCGCAAACACGGCATTTCTCATCGATCTTCCCACGGAAGGCTGGAACGATGTACGTGAAGTGGAAACAATGCACGGCTCCACTGGTCACTCAGAAATTGTGATCACAGACCTGCGTGTGCACGATTCTCAAATTCTTGGTGGTCGTGGCAATGGCCATCGACTTGGTCAATATCGTCTCGGGCCTGCTCGTCTGGCGCACTGTATGCGTTGGGTTGCACAAGCTGAAACCGCATTGGAAATGATGGTCGATCGTTCTCTGGATCGTTACTCACATGGCTCGTACCTTGCAGAGAAGCAAGGCATTCAGTGGCTCATTGCTGACTCGGCGATGGAGTTGTACCAGTGCAAGCTCATGATTCTGCATGCCGCCTACTTGATTGACAAGGGCGCTGACTTCCGTCAAGAGGTCTCTATGGCAAAGCATTTTGTAGCCAACAGTCTGAACCGCATCATTGACCGCGCAATTCAGGTGCATGGTGCGCTCGGATACTCCACCGACACACCGCTGGCGAACATGATGCAAAATGCTCGTTGGGCACGATTCGCAGACGGCGCTGATGAGATTCACCAAATGCGCATTGCGCAGAACACCATCAAGTCGTGGACAGATAGTCGCAGTGTGAATGCTGCAACTGGTTCATTGCCGCTGTAAATCATCAACCCGCGTCAATGGCCGTTTGCTTGGCCCACCTGTAGTCAGCCTTGCCGGCTGGTGAACGCACGATGGTTGGCACAAACACGAACTTCTTCGGCAGTTTGTAACGAGCCACGTGGTTCTCGGCCTCTGCGAGCAATGCCTTTTCGTCTGGAGTGAAACCGTCCTTCAGACGAACGATGGCAACTACTTCGTTGCCCCACCGATCGCTGGGACGTCCAGCAACCACGCAGTCGTAGACACTGGGATGTGCCTTGACTGCTGCTTCCACTTCCTCAGCAAATATCTTCTCGCCACCTGAGTTGATGGTGACGGAATCGCGTCCGTGCAATTCAATGATCATGTCGGCTGTCAAACGTGCGCGGTCGCCAGGGACCACGTAGCGAATTCCCGCGACCACGGGGTAGGTCTTCTTTGTTTTTGCCTCATCGTTTAAATAGCCAAGGGCCAAGCGACCACTTTTTGCCAGCCAACCCAATTCTTCATGACCTGCTTCAAGAACGCGAGTGAGGTCCTCCGACAAGATGTGGTTTTGGGGGGCCCACGGAAAGGTGCCAGTGGATGCGTTGTCCACGGCTGCAACTTGCGACAACTGTCCGCCAGCCTCCGAGCTACCGAGACCATCCACCATCATCACCCATGGCAAATATTGCAGGAACTCCACTTTCAAATGGGCCGATAGTGGAGCACCACCAGAAAGAATGGTGAGGAGTGACGTGAGGTCACGTGAATTGTTCGCTGCGAGACCGTCGAGAAGTGGTCGTGCAAATGCATCACCAACAATGAGAAGGAAGTTGGCTCGCTCTTGTTCAATGAGTCCCCAGATGTCGTCTGGATCGAGGCGATCGGGTTGTGATTGAACGATCACGGTGCCACCTGAAAGCCATGTGCGAAGCGCCGTCCAATGTCCGGCTCCGTGCATGAACGGTGGGCTCGGCAAAGTGCGCAAGGTACCCACTGCCTCGGCAACAAATTGATCAATGGTGCGCGCTTCTTTTGACCCTCCGAAACACTCCACGACTGCGTCGGCATTTCGCCATAACACGCCCTTGGGCATGCCAGTGGTGCCTCCGGTGTACAAGATGTACAGGTCGTCTCCGGAGTATCCCGCTTCAGGCTTGTCGGTGGACGATTGGGCTATCGCTTCCTCGTACCACACCGCGCCATCCAGCAGAGGATTGTCCGAGGAATCGGGAACTTGCACGATGACGCGCAGATTCGGCAACTTCGACCGCACTTCGGCCAATAGTGGCGCGAATCGAGAGTGCACCACGCATGCTGCGGCATTGGAGTCACGAAGAAGGTACTCAAGTTCTTCAGCCACGTATCGATAGTTCACATTGAATGGCGCGATACGTGCCTTCCACGCACCCAGCATTGATTCCAAGTACTCATTGCCATTGTGCAAATAAATGGCAAGGTGGTCCTGTCCTGATTCCCAGCCGTCAATCTCGGAGCGTTCACGGTGGCATCCGAGCCCTTGTGATGCGAAGTAGTTGGCCAATTGACGAGTACGAGTGGTCACGTCTCCCCATGTGAGACGCTTGTCGCGGAAAATCAGGCATTCCTGGTCTGGGCGGGTCGCTGCGATGGCCTCGTGAATTTCTGCGATGCCGATGATTGCCGGAGGGAACTGTTCCATATAGGAACGATAACCTTCGCCCACAAGGAGGCAGTATGTCGAACAGCGATTACAAGCCCATTTTTGGAGTGTTCATCCCTCAGGGCTGGAAGATGGAACTTCAAGGTATCGAGGGTGCAGAAGCCAAGTGGAATACTGCGGTGGATATCGCAGTGCGTGCAGAGGAACTGGGATATGACTCGTTGTGGGTGTACGACCACTTCCACAATGTTCCTCGTCCGTCTCACGAAGCGGTGTTCGAATGCTGGACAACTATCGCAGCCATTTCGCAAAGAACATCGAACATTCGTCTCGGTCAAATGGTGGGTTGCAACAGCTATCGCAATCCTGGTTTGCTCGCCAAGATCACGTCCACCGTCGATGTCATCTCTGGCGGTCGACTTGACTGGGGTATCGGCGCAGGTTGGTACGAGAACGAGTACAAGGGGTACGGATTCGAATTCGCCAAGCCCTCAGATCGCATTGGCATGTTGAGGGAAACAGTGGAAATTGTGAAGTCCATGTGGACGAAGCCGGATACCACGTATGACGGAAAGTATTACAAGCTGTCACGAGCCCAGTGCGACCCAAAGCCATTGCAGCAGCCGCACCCACCAATTTGGATCGGCGGCGGAGGTGAGCAACTCACGTTACGAGTGGTTGCACAACATGCCGACGTATCGAATTTTGCCAGCTCGCTTGAAGAGTTCATCGATAAGCGAGAGATACTCAAAGGCCATTGCAAGGCAATTGGTCGCGATGAAGACACCATACGAAAGACGATCTCCAGCGAAATGTTCATTCGTGAGACCGAAGCCGAAGTAGAGGCGGCTGGTTGTCTCAGTGCGTTCGGTGGCGACGCTGCAGATTGGCGACGCCGTGCGTTGGTGGGTACTCCTGACCAAGTCAGCGAAAAAATCCAGAAGTATCTCGATGCAGGCTGTACTGGTTTCATCCCTTGGGTACCTGATTACCCCAGCACTGAAACCTTGGAGCTATTCGCAAAAAAGGTCATGCCCAACTTTCGTTGAGCATGACCTTCCTCGAAGTTCGGGAAATTGATTACGCGGAGAAGTATTGGAAGATCACTTCGGCGATGCAAGATGGCTTCTTTGCGCCTTCGCATTCAAAGGTGACTTCCAAAGTGACGCGTGCTCCGGTTGCGGTGTCTTCCACGCTCATCACCGATGCGCCTGCACGAAGCTGTGCGCCCACGGGAACAGGCTGGATGAATCGCACTTTGTTCGCGCCATAGTTCACTCCCATTGCAATGCCGCCCACCGAGAAGATCTCAGGAAGAAACACCGGTCCGAGAGACAAAGTGAGATAGCCGTGTGCAATTGGGCCACCGAATGGGCCAGCTTTTGCCTTTTCCACGTCAACGTGAATCCACTGGTGGTCACCTGTTGCTTCTGCAAACTGGTTCACGCGCTCTTGCGTGATGGTCATGTAGTTGGAGTAACCCAAGTGCTCTCCGGTGAGGGCCTTGAGTGCTGCGATGTTTTCAATGTGTCGTGCCATGCACAAAGTGTGCCACAAGTGAAGGTGTGGAGCGTCTAGCGAAGCCAGCGGTTGACGTAGCTTCTTGACATTTGATGAAGCAGAAGCGCACAGAGTGCTGCTTCAAAAGCAAAATTCACCAAACTCTGACCCTTGAACACCCAGATGAGCGGAATGTTGAAGAAGGAGTATTGAATACGCAGGTAGGCGCGCAGGATAAATGGCGAGAAACTGGCGGCAAGAGCCACGTACCAACCCAATTTCTTACCGTTGGCCATGAGAAACGGACCGCCCACGTAGGCAATCAAGGCGGCAAATGACAAAAGGTTTCCGACGGAGTCGCCCTGAACGGAGTAGCTCCATCTGTTGTTGTCGAGTTGTCCGAGGAGTGCGTATGCGCCGTCGATGTACAACAACCATGTTGCGATCATGAGTGTCTGTGGTTGCATCTTGTCGAACCACTTCTTTTTGTCGAGATTCTTGAACGCGCTTTGGAACATCACAAGAGTTTGACAGATTTCAGAAATGTGTACGTAGCACCGCATATGTCAGTACTCTGAAGAGGTGCGTAGTGGATTTGTCACGTTTGTTGGGCGACCCAATGTTGGGAAGTCAACTTTGTTGAACACCATATGCGGAAGCAAGGTGTCCATCGTTTCCAACAAACCGCAAACCACGCGAACCAGAATTCGTGGCGTGTACCACGGTGAAGATGTGCAAGTAGTTTTTGTGGACACACCGGGAATTCACAAACCAGTGACTGCCTTGGGTGAACGTGTGAATGCAACGGCTCTTGACAGTGTGTCCGACGTTGAAGTGGTGTGTTTGCTCATTGATGCCACGAAACCATTTGGTCGCGGTGACCAATGGGTGGCAGATCACATTGATGTATCCAACGCCTTTGTGGTGGTCAACAAGACCGACAAGGCCACGCGGGAGCAGCTCTTTGCACAACTGCAGGCGGTGTCTCAACTCAATGCTGCAGAATATTTTCCCGTGTCGGCACGGACAGGGGAAGGTGTGCCCGAATTACTGGCAGCGCTGAGTGCCAAGATGCCAGAAGGTCCTTTGTACTATCCCGAAGACATGGTGTCTGACACTGAGGAAGCCCAGTGGGTGGCTGAGTTGGTGCGCGAACAACTTCTGGCGGTACTGAAAGATGAACTTCCGTATTCCATTGCCACCCGAGTGACAGAGTGGGAATGGCCCAAGGTGCGCTGTGAAATTCTCGTGGAACGAGAGAGCCAAAAGGGCATGGTGATCGGAAAAGGTGGCGAGTTGTTGAAGAAGGTGGGTGTTGCCGTTCGATCACAGATGAAGCCTGGTGCCTACTTGGAACTACACGTCACAGTGGACAAAGACTGGCAACAAAAACCGGATCGTTTGGAACGCTTGGGCTACTAATTCCAGTTCCTTATGCGGTGATGTCGCGCAGGAACTGCTCCACCTCGGCACGATGTCGAGTGCGGGCCATGGGTGGCATGGCATCAATGAGATAGCGGCGGTAGTTCATGGCCGCCAATCGACGATCGAGCACTGCAACCACACCTTGGTCCGTTGCGGTACGGATAAGACGGCCAGCCGCCTGGGCCAAGGATGTTGCCGCAATAGGAAGGTCAATGAGGTTGAAAGCATCCTTTCGGCCAACAGCTTCTCGTCGTGCTTCAAGCAACGGATCGTTTGGCGAAGGGAAGGGCAATTTGTCAAGGACCACTAGTGACAATGTTCGTCCAGGAAGGTCAACGCCCTGGAAGAAAGCCTGTGACGCGAAAATGCATGAACTCTCATCTTCCAAGAACATCTCAATGAGGCGCTGGCGTGGGTAGTCGGCAGGACTGAGAATGGGGAACGCAAGACGCTGGCGCATGGCTTCTGTAGCTGCGTGCAGTGCTTTGTTGCTGGTGAACAGCGCCAGGGTGCGACCGCCCGCTGCGGTAATGAGCGCTTCCAATTCGTCGTGAACGAAGTCGGTGAAATCAGGCGAATTACGGTCGGGAAATTCGGGTGAGCAATACAGTCTCGAATTTCGTTCGTAGTCGAATGGACTTGCGACGCTGAGTACCTCGGTACCTTCAAGCGGCAGTCCCACGCGATCAGGCATGGCCGACGGAACGGTGGCACTTGTGAGAACAGCCGTATGGGAATCCCAAACGTTCTTTTGCAGGACGTCTCCCACATGCAACGGGCTGATACGAAGTTGCGGACGTTCTGGCTGGCCATCGACAAATGCGACGAACCCTTCGTTGGTGCCGAGAGCTACATCGATGCCTTCCGCAAGACGCGCGGCTTGTGTTTGCGCACGCAAACTTTTCTGTTTCACACTTTCGGTGAGTTTGGAGTCGAGATCCTTCAGAACGCCGATGAGAGAGGTGATCTCGATTCGTGCCAGTGACAGTGGTTCTGAGATTTGTTTGGGAAGTGGAGTAGCCAGCCGTTGCCCGTTGAATGGCCCGAGAGCACCCGAGAGACGAAGGCCAGATTCCTCCAAGCGATTGGTGACAGTGGGGTCTGCAATGACTTTCCGAATGGCGGAACCGAGAGATGCGAAGCGACCGCCGCTGAGGGTGACACCAACGGTGTCGCTGAGAACAGACTCAATTTGGTGTGCTTCATCGAAGATGACCACATCGTGTTCGGGCAGAATGTTGCCGCCGCTGGCAATGTGGTTTCCGTACAGATGGATATTCACCACGATGACGTCTGCAGTTTGGGCTGCTTCGCGAGCGATTTCGGCGAAGCAAGTAGAGCCCAGGGGGCACTTATTTCGGCCAGGGCATTCATCGACTCCCACAGAAACTGCCAATTTCGCCTTTTCGGATGGAAGACGAGGTAGATCTTCAAAGTCGCCCGACGATGTTGTGCGTGCCCAAGAGACAAGTTCGTCGATTTCCTTCTTCACCGAATCGCGCATTTCCTCGAATTCGATGTGGTCTTCTTTGGATTCGAGTTCGGCAATGCGTTGACGGCATACGTAGTTGCTGCGACCCTTCACCACTGCCCATGTGAAGTCGACACCAATGGTTTCCTGGAGGAGTGGAAGGTCGTTGCGAGCCAATTGATCTTGCAGTGCTTTGGTGGCGGTGGCGACGACTGCCTTCTTGCCATGAAGAATTGCAGGGATGAGGTACCCAAGTGATTTGCCGGTACCTGTTCCGGCCTGCACGATGATGGAACGCCCTGATGCAAGAGACTCGGCGATGGCATGTGACATCTCCATCTGTCCTTGTCGTTCTTCGGCACCTTCAAAGCGAGATGTGACATTGCGAAGTGCATCAAGTGCTGCTCTGCCTGCGGTTGATGACGCCACTAGTGGCTCCGTCCGGTGAGTACTGTGACGGCTTCCTGCAATTCATGTGCATTGAAATCTGGCCATGTTCGTTCGGTGAAATAGACGGCGCAACCCTTGATTTGCCACAACATGAAATTCGAGATTCGAGTTTCACCGGATGTGCGCACCAGGACATCGACGGCCGGAAGGGTGGGATCGTAGAGATTGTTCTGAATGGATTGCGCAGTGACGGCACCTTGTTTCATGGCCAATTGTGAAGCACGTAGCAATTCAGCTCGTGAGCCGTAATCGAAAGCCACTGTCACCGCCATTCCGGAGTTGTGGGAGGTGTCGGCAATTGCCTTCTTGATCGCTTTCTGGACATAAACAGGGGTGCGTGCGCCTTTTTCGGAGAACGGGCGACCGATCCACCTGGTTTGGGCATTGTTGCTGTTCATTTCTTCCGTACGGGCAAACAATTTGCGGTGGAGAGAGAGAATGTGGCGAACTTCCGTGCGAGGACGTACCCAATTCTCCGTGGAGAATCCGAACACTGTGAGCCAGCCAATGGTCTTTAGTCGAGCGGCCGTGCGAACAACTTCGGCCAAGGCTTCCTCGCCCGCTGTGTGACCCTCTGTCCGGGGCAGACCTCGACGGCGAGCCCAGCGACCATTGCCATCCATGATGCAGGCGATGTGTAGAGGGTGCTGGAGAGGGGTGTTCATGGTGGAATCACCCTAGTAACTGCCAGTGTCAGCCCCGATGCAACCGTGCGGGGAGTTCTGGCGTGTGAGAATGGAGCGTGCCCGCCACTACCGACACCGCCCCTACTGGCCTCGATCACGTGGTGTTGGCTGGTGGAACTCCGCAAGCCTGGATGCAGATGTCGGTGGAGCAGTGGCAGAAACGTCTGGCTGACCTGGCCCGTGGTGCTGAAGTGGAAGGTGCTCACTGGATCACCTTGCTGCCGCATCATGGCGAAGTTTTTTCTGACTCTGAATCGGATGAATTTGCCCGTCTCATCATGGGTGTTCGTGGAGTGTCGCGCATCGACGACGCGTTCACCGCTCGTTTTGTCTGGAACTCTCCTTCTGGGTCACATGTGATCGTCGACCCGTCTCCTGATGGCCATCAACGGTTTGCAGACACCGTGGAAGGGATTCGCCTGTCTGGCACGAATCCTGACGACCTCACAGAGGAAATGCTGTCTCATGCGCTGTTGCAGCCCGCCGAAACTGAAGCAGATCTGGTCATCATCCTTGGTTCTCCCGAACGAATTCCCGACTCAATGGTGTGGGAACTTGCCTACAGCGAACTCGTGTTCATCGATATCGATTGGGTTGACCTGACAGCCAACCATTTGGAACTTGCAATCGACGATTTCAATCGTCGTCACCGACGTTTTGGCGGACTTGATTCGTGAGCATCTATCGCACCAACGCAGTGGTGTTGGGTTCTTACAAATTTGGCGAGGCGGACAAAGTAGTCATACTGCTCACAGAGGAGTTCGGCAAAGTGCGCGCTGTTGCGAAGGGGATTCGCAAAACGAAATCATCCATTGGTGCACGACTCGAGCCAATGAGCGTCGTTGATATTTCGTTGCGCACTGGGCGCGAATTGGACACGGTGGACCAAGTGAAGTTGGTGTCCACTCATTCGCACATTCGCGATGACTTCAACAGGCTTCGTCAGGGTTTGGCAATGGTGGAAGCCATCAACAAAGTCACGCCTGATCGTGATCCTGTGCCGCATCTGTATGCGTTGCTGTCGCGCGCACTCACTGCTCTGAATGACAACCCGGCACCTTTGATGCTGGCTGGCTTCTTCTGGCGATTGTTGGCGGTAGAGGGTCACGCGCCGCAGTTGGAAGCATGCGTGTCATGTGGTGGTACCGATGGGCTCACAAAATTCGACGTGCTGGAAGGTGGTGTTCACTGCACTTCATGTGGCTCTGGTATCGGCATTACTCCCGCAGCGGTGCAGGTGTTGAAGCTCATTCTGGGAGGTCGCATGCACGAAGCGTTGGCCTTGCCCGAGTCGCCCGCCACCAACGAAGTGAACCAATTGGCGATGGAAGCGATGGAGGCCCATCTGGAACGACGCTTGAGAAGCCTCGGCGTGTTCGACCGCCACTTGTAGGCTTGTCCTTCTATGCCAGCCAAAGACCTCGATCAGATCGTCAATCTGTGTAAGCGCCGTGGGTTCGTGTACCCCAGTGCTGAGATTTATGGCGGGTTCCGTTCCTCCTACGACTACGGCCCCTTGGGATCGCTCATGCTTCGCAACGTGAAAGATGCCTGGGTGCGCACCATGGTGCAGCAACGCGACGACACCGTCCTCATCGATGCCGCCATTCTTGGACCGCCTCAAGTGTTCGAGGCTTCCGGTCACCTTGCCAATTTCTCTGATCCTTTGGTGGACTGCACGGTGTGCAAGCGCCGCTTTCGTGAGGATCATTTGGAGACACGCGATTGTCCGCAAGGCATGAAGGGTTGCGAATTCACCGAGTCCCGTGCCTTCAACCTCATGTTCAAAACCACTGCAGGTCCGGTGGAAGGTTCAGGCGCCGATGTGTACATGCGTCCCGAGACAGCACAAGGAATGTTCGTGAACTTCGGCAACGTGCTGCAAACAAGCCGTAAGCGACCACCTTTCGGTATTGCACAGGTGGGAAAGAGTTTCCGCAACGAAATCACGCCCGGCAACTTCATCTTCCGTACTCGTGAGTTCGAACAGATGGAGATGGAGTTCTTCGTTCCTCCGGCCGAAGGTCCGAAGTGGTACGAGTACTGGTGTCAAGCACGTCTCGATTGGTACGTGGAACTGGGCATCCCTCGTGAAATGTTGCGCATTCGTCCGCATGATGCGGATGAGTTGTCGCATTATTCAGCAGGTACGTCCGATGTTGAATTCATGTTCCCATGGGGTTGGGGAGAGTTGGAAGGCATTGCACAACGCACTGACTTCGATCTCACTCAACACTCCAATGCATCGGGCACCAAACTTGACTTCTTCGACCAGGCCACCAACGAGCGTTACATTCCGTTCGTGATCGAACCGGCTGCAGGTGCAAATCGCACGATGGCTGCGTTCTTGTTGGCCGCGTACGACGAAGATGTTGTGAACGACGAAGCACGTACCGTGCTGCGATTGCACCCACGTTTGGCCCCGTACAAGGTGGCCATCTTGCCTCTATCAAAGAAAGACACATTGTCACCGCTTGCTCGTGACATCTACCGCACGCTTTCAGAGAGATACATGTGTGAATACGACGAGACGCAGGCCATTGGTCGTCGCTACCGTCGCCAAGACGAAATTGGTACGCCTTTGTGTGTCACCGTGGACTTTGATTCGTTGGAAGACAACGCGGTCACAATTCGCCATCGCGATTCCACGGAGCAGATTCGAGTGCCCATCGCTGATCTTGTGAACCAGGTGTCTTCCATCTTGGGCTTCTAGCCCGTGATGCAATCGGTGTAGATTGGCTTCGTTGTCCACGGGGGCGACGACACGAAATGGGGTCACAATGAGCCAGGTATCACTCATCGTCAAGTTGGTAGCCAAAGAAGGACAACGCGATGATCTCGCAAAGGCATTCAGTGCCGCGTTCCCTCACGTCGCCCAAGAATCCGGTACCCGCTATTACATGCTCCACGAAGATGCTGGCAATGCAGACGCATTGTGGATCTACGAGATGTACGAATCAAAAGCCGATCAGGACGCACATGGTGCGGCTGATTGGTTCAAGCCTTTCCAGGGAACGCTCGGACCATTCATTGCTGGTGTGGAGTTCATTGGTCTCAAGCCCATCGGTGGCAAGGGTCTCTAAACCCTCGTTCACGCGCCGTTCCAGTACATGACGCGCACATATCTCGACAACATTCTTGCTTGGCATCGTCAACGTGTGTCACAAGACATGCGTGCGCTTGACAACCTTGTTGAACAAGCCATGCATAGTGTTCCCCCGCGCGGATTCGCCAAGGCGATTCAAGCAACTCCGCATCTGGCGGTGATTGCTGAAATAAAGCGTCGATCACCTTCCAAGGGCGATCTCAATGCATCGCTAGATGCGGCCGAGATGGCACGGTCGTATCAAGCGGGCGGAGCATCGTGTCTTTCGGTGTTGACCGATGAGAATCACTTCGGTGGGTCGGTGAACGATCTGCAAACTGCCCGTGATGCTTGTACGTTGCCCGTCATCCGCAAGGATTTCACTGTTGATGTGAGAGACGTTCTTGACGCTCGCATCATGGGAGCCGATTGCGTGTTGTTGATTGCTGCCGCCCTTACGCAGACAGAACTGACTGCCTTTGTTCAGATGGCCAAAATGATTGACATTGACGCATTGATTGAAGTGCATGATGAACCCGAACTTGAAATGGCTCTGGAAGCGGGCGCCGATCTGGTGGGTGTGAATCAGCGAGACCTAGTGACATTTGCCGTGGATCATGAACGAGCCGTCCGCATGGGTGCGTTGATCCCGAGTGACTTGGTGAAAGTTGCAGAGTCCGGAGTACGTGGACGAGCGGATGCTCTTTCGTTGCGGTCGGCTGGGTACGACGCAGTGCTGGTGGGTGAGCATTTGGTGACCTCTAAAAACCCAGCGCAGGCTCTCACTGATTTGTGCGTGGACTAGAAGGTCAATTTCCTTCATTGTTGACCCGTGTCGCACTACCGTGGGGCGATGTTCGTGAAAATCTGTGGCATTACGAATGAGGATGATGCGCTTCTTGCTGTGGCGCTAGGTGCTGATGCCATTGGTTTTGTCCTTGCACCCTCAGTGCGCCAGATTGCGGCCCAGAAGATTTATGACATCACCAGGCGCATTCCGCCCGAAATACTCACCGTCGGTGTTTTTCGAGATGAATTGCCACGTCGCGTGGTGGAACTAACCCAGAGCGCAGGTCTGAAGGCCGCTCAGTTGCATGGCCACGAAAGCCCAGAAGACGTTGCATTGGTTGCACGCCACATTCGCACGGTTATCAAGGCTGTCCCCGCGGGTTCCGCCGATGCAGCCAATGCGCACATGTTTGGAACACGCATGGTGCTCATTGATGCCCCGGCACCAGGTTCGGGCAAGGTATTCGACTGGAAATTGGTGGGGGAGATGCCAGGTGGCCTTGACATCATCTTGGCGGGTGGTTTGACTCCGGAGAATGTTGCCACTGGTATCGAACAAGTGCTGCCGTGGGGCGTGGATGTGAGCAGTGGTGTGGAGTCGGCGCCCGGCGTGAAGGATCCCATCAAGATGAAGCGGTTCATCGACGCGGCGCGAGCCGCCGAACCAAAAAAGTCTCCTCACAGTGACTTGCCCTATGACTGGATGGACGAATGAGGAATGCGTCACCGCAATGGGTGATGGGTTTTGAACAGTTTCGTGGTGGAATCTAGGAATGTCAGTTTTGGTTACCCCCGGTTCCGATGGTCGTTTCGGCGAATTTGGTGGGCGCTTCGTGCCTGAAACCTTGGTCCCTGCGTGCCAAGAACTGGAAGCAGCATTCAATGACGCGTGGGCCGACCCATCGTTCCGCAAAGAACTAGATGATGTCCTGCGTGAGTACGCAGGCCGTCCCAGCATGCTCACTGAATGTCACAACCTCAGCGAGCAATTGGGAATTCGATTGATCCTGAAGCGAGAAGATCTCAATCACACTGGCTCTCACAAGATCAACAATGTTCTTGGCCAAGCGCTGCTTGCCAAGCGGATGGGGAAGAAGCGAATCGTTGCAGAAACCGGCGCTGGTCAACACGGCGTGGCCTCCGCAACTGCCGCTGCTCTTTTCGGACTTGAGTGCAAGGTGTACATGGGAGAAGTTGATGTGGCTCGACAAGAGCTCAACGTTTTCCGTATGCGTCTTTTGGGTTCAGATGTAGAGGCCGTTACGTCGGGAAGCCGAACGCTGAAAGATGCCGTGAATGAAGCGATGCGCGATTGGGTGGCCACCGTCGAGTCAACCCATTACTGCCTGGGTTCGGTGATGGGTCCTCATCCATATCCGTACATGGTTCGCCAGTTCCATCGCGTCATCGGCAATGAGGCATTCTCTCAGTGCAACGAAATGTTGGGAACAAACCCCGACGTTGTAGTGGCGTGTGTTGGTGGAGGTTCCAACGCCATGGGTATCTTCTCTGGCTTTGTCGATACGAATGCGCGACTTGTTGGGGTGGAACCTGCAGGTGGTGCTGCGGTCACAAGGGGTCAGCCAGGTGTGGTGCACGGTATGAAGAGTTACCTCATGCAGGATGAATTCGGGCAAGTGCAAGAGGCCCACAGCATTTCGGCCGGTCTTGATTATCCGGGCGTGGGACCAGAACATTCGTATTTGGCTTCTATTGGCCGTGCTGAATATCCCACAGTGACCGACGACGAAGTGATTGAAGCTTTCCAATTGATGGCTCGATCCGAAGGAATCATTCCGGCGCTTGAATGTGCACACGCCATGGCGTGGATCACCCGCGAGGCACACACCATGAAAGGCAAGACAGTTCTCATGAATTTGTCGGGACGCGGTGACAAAGACGTTGGGCAGATGATGAACGTGCTGGGTGGCCTGAAGTGACGGGAAAATTGGAGCAGACACTTCGCCAACGCATTGATGGCGGTGGCAAATGTTTGGTTCCATACATCACAGGTGGTTACCCGGGCTGGGTTGACTCATTGCGTGCTTGCGCTGCAAACGGAGCTGACGCAATTGAAATTGGTCTTCCATTTTCCGACCCCGTGATGGATGGTCCGGTTATCCAAGCATCGTCACAGGTGGCGCTTGACAGTGGTGCCACACCAGTGTCCATTCTTCATGAGATACGCACTCTGGATGTCGGTGTGCCTTTGGTGGTGATGTGTTACTACAACACCGTGTTTCACGCCGGACACGAGCGATTCGCCCAAGATCTTGTTGCGGCCGGTGTCTCTGCCGCCATTATTCCCGACTTGCCATTGGAGGAGAGTGGAGATTGGTGTGCAGCGGCTGACAAAGCGGGAGTTGAAACGGTGATGTTGGCCGCCCCCACAGCTCCCGACGAGCGGTTGCCGCGTGTCACGGAACGCGCCAGAGGTTTCGTCTACTCGGTAGGTCTTTTGGGCGTCACCGGAGAACGATCATCTCTTTCATCCACCGCAACCGCATTGGCGGCTCGCGTCAAGAAGGTGACCACCAAACCGGTGTTGGTGGGTGTTGGTGTTTCCAACGCTGAACAGGCTGTAGAAGCCAGCAAGGTGTCCGATGGCGTCATCATGGGTGCCGCAGTCGTGCGCCGAATGATGGAAGGCGGCAGCGAAGCAGTGGCCTCTTTCATCAAAGAAGTTCGTACGGCACTGGATTCTTCAAAGTAGGAGCACATGAGCATCTTCGGTGAAGGCAAGTGCGAATTATGTGAAGCCGC
>JALQYL010000006.1:32229-44272 GCA_023254135.1 Ilumatobacteraceae bacterium
AAAGATGTCCGAGTGGTTCTTTGAAGACGAAGAGTGCTGGATTGCTGAGTGCGAAAGTTGCGGAGTGCCCATGGTGGTGTGGCGTGAACACGATGCAAATCCGAGTGATGCCATCAAGTCACGACTGCACGACAAATTGGGCATCGTGGTGAGCGAATACTTCGATTTCGAGATGCGAATAGACGACAATATGCGTACGATTCCTGACCATTATCATGCGCACGCGCGACCAAAGGGTGGCTTCTACGGTCACGGTCTTCGACGAAAGAATTAAGGTGTTGCCATGCTGAAGCAAGGTTCAAAAGCGCCGAAGATTGAGTTGCTCGACCAGAATGGTAAGCCGTTCTCGTTGGCCGCGATGGGAAAGAAGAAGGTGTTGGTGTACTTCTATCCGAAAGCCGACACCCCTGGTTGCACCACCCAGTCGTGCAATCTCCGTGACATCAAGGACCAAATTGGGCGAACGGTGATCGTGGGTATCAGCCCCGACAAGCCGGAGAAGCAGAAGAAGTTCGATGAGAAGTACGAGCTGGGTTTCACCCTCCTGGCCGACACTGAACACAAAGTTGCTGAAGCCTTCAAAGTGTGGAAGGAGAAGTCAATGTATGGACGCAAATACATGGGTATTGAACGTTCTGCCTTTCTCATTCAAGACGGCGTCATTCTTGAAGCGTGGTACAAGGTGTCACCAGCAGATACACCCACCAATCTGTTGAAAGCACTTGGTAAATGAACGAACATCCGCGTCCCATCGATGTGCTGCCACATCGTCCTCCTTTTCTCTTCATCGATCGTGTGTCGGCATTGGAAGTAGGTGTCTCGGCGGTGGGCCACTGGAAATTAAATGGTGATGAGTGGTTTTTTCCAGGACATTTTCCAGGTCGACCAACTCTCCCGGGAGTTCTCATGTGCGAGGCCATTGCGCAACTTGGTGCATACACGCTTCTTGCATCGCCCGAACATGCGAACAAACTTCCGTTGTTCGGGGGAATCGATACGGCACGTTTCCGTCGTCAGGTGGTGCCCGGTGACGAGTTGGAATTGCATGCAGAACTCGGACGTATCAGCGCTCGCGCCGGAAAAGGCTCTGGCAAGGCGCTGGTGAACGGCGAAGTGGCGTGTGAACTCGACCTCATGTTCGTGTTTGGCTAGTTGCTGACATGGGCACTGGTGATCGAATCGCGAAGTCTGTGCCATCAACACGAATCATCGTTGATGATTTGGTTCTGCGTCCGTTCGTGCGGGATGACGCTCGGGAATTGATGGAAGCCATCACCGAGAGCATTGAACATCTTCGACCATGGATGCCGTGGATTCAGTTCGAGCCGCAGGACATTCACGACAAAAGGAAACTCATCAAAGAGTTCTCGCAGGAATGGGACTCTCGATCCGGATTTCCCATGGGCATCTTCCACGGTGACCATTTGGTGGGTGCGAGCGGATATCACGTTCGAGGACCAGAGGATTCGTTGGAGATTGGTTATTGGGTGCGACTGGGGCATACCCGCAAGAACATTGCAAAGAGGACAACGAGAGCACTCATTGATGAGGCGTTTCGACTACCCGAAATTGCGCGTGTGTTCATCAACCACGATCAGGCGAACGTGGCCTCGGGGCGCATACCTCAATCGCTCGGTTTTGCTCTGTTTGCAACGGTTGAACGAGAGCCCATGTCTCCAGGGGATTCAGGATTGTTGCAGCAATGGGTGATGACGCGAGAGGCGTGGCTGCTCAAGCAGCAGGGCCAATGATGACCGAACCGTTGTGACCGCCGAACCCAAAATTGTTGGAAATGGCAGGGCCAGGTGTCCAAGTGCGGGCTGAGCCGGTGACAAGATCGATGGACATTGATGGATCAACCACGGTGGTGCCAGCAGTCGGATTAATGAGTCCCTTTTGCATGGACAAAATGACTTGCGCTGCTTCCAAAGCCCCTGCTGCTCCGAGTGCGTGTCCGGTGACTCCCTTGCCGCTGGTGACGGGCACCGCATGAGCGCCAAAGATGTGTGTCATTGCCTCGGCCTCTGCGGCATCGTTCAGCGGAGTTGAGGTGCCGTGGGCATTGATGAGTTTGATGTCTGATGGCTGCAGACCTGCGTCAGCCAAAGCGAGGTTCATGCACGCAATTGCGCCCGTGCCGCCAGGTGCCGGCGCCGTGATGTGGTGAGCATCTGCATTGCTGGCTGCGCCGAGAATCTCTCCGAGAATCGTTGCGCCGCGCGCTACGGCGAGGTCGTAACGCTCGAGAATGATGACGGCAGCGCCTTCGCCCATCACGAATCCATCGCGGGTCTCGTCGAATGGTTTTGATGATCCGGAGGAGGAAAGTGCGGTCATATTGCCGAAACCGGCGAGCGATGTGGGCGTTGCAGCCGACTCGGCTCCGCCGGTTGCGACGGCATCGCACCGACCCCAGGCGATCTGACGAGCGGCATAGCCAATGGCATGAGTTCCGGCGGCACACGCGGTGCAGATTGTTTCGTTGGGTCCCTGCAGGCCGTAGCGCATGGAGATCGCAGCGCCCGCAGCGTTGGCCATCATCATCGGCACGAGGAAAGGGGAAACCCGGCGTTCACCCTTTTCTATGCGCGTAATGATTTGTTCTTCGAGAGTGTGGAGTCCGCCGATACCAGTGGCAAAAATGGTTCCGAAGCGGGACTTATCAACGTTGATGTCGCCAGCCTGCGCAAATGCTTCTGCCGCTGCCGCCAACGCCAGTTGTTCCACCTTGTCGGCGCGGCGTGCATCTTTAGGACTGTCGAAATAAGGAGACGGATCCCAATCGGTGATTTCCACCGACCTGGTGCCCGTGATTCCGGGTCCGAGCAGCCCGTTCCAGTACGCGTCCTTGCCGTTGCCGCAAGGTGCAACTACTCCGAGGCCCGTAATGGCAACGCGATGTCCGACGCCCTGCATGGGAAGCCTTTACTTGACTTTGGCGGCGATGATGTCGAAGGCCTGGCCAACGGTCTTTACATCGGCAAGTTCTTCTTCAGGCACGCTGATGTCGAACTCTTCTTCAAGTTCCATCACGAATTCAACGACATCCAGCGAGTCGGCATCGAGGTCTTCTGCGAACGTTGCATCGCGAGTCACCTGTGACTCTTCAACGGACAGCATCTTGACGGCGCACTTTACGAAGCGGGCGAACAATTCATCACTCATGGATATCTCCTTGTTTGGGTTCTAGTTTCGCACAGCAGTGCGTTGAGAGAAGGGTTTTGCAGTGTGTCTAGTGACCCATTCCGAGTCCACCGTCAACGGGAATCACAGCTCCGGTGATGTAACCGGCGTCAGGACCCGCGAGGAATGCCACCACTCCGGCGATTTCGTCGGGAGTTGCCACTCGCGCGAGTGGAACGGCATCGGTGAGTTCTTTCATGCGCTCCTCGCCGAGTGTCGCCGTCATGTCTGTGGCAACTGGACCAGGGGCAACGACGTTCACCGTGATGCTACGAGAGCCGAGTTCTCGTGCAAGTGAGCGCGCGAATCCGACTAGTCCTGACTTGGAAGCCGCGTAATTTGCTTGTCCTGCTGATCCGAGAAGACCGACAACCGAAGACACCAACACAATGCGGCCTTTGCGGGCGCGCAACATTCCTTGAGATGCTCGCTTCACCACACGGAAGGCTGCAGTGAGGTTGGCGTCGATGACCGAGGAAAAGTCGTCTTCGCTCATGCGCAACAGCAAGGTGTCCTTCGTTATGCCAGCGTTCGATACAAGCACTTCAACAGGACCACCAAAATGGTCTTCAACGGCTTTAAATGCCTTGTCCACGTCATCAGATTTCGTGACATCACATTTCACGGCGAAGAATTCGGATGAAGGGGGAGTGGAGTTGTACGTAACGGCAACATTGTCGCCCAGCGCGGCGAAACGTTGTGCGCATGCCAATCCAATTCCGCGGGAACCACCGGTTACCAACACGATGCGACTCACTCGCCACCCCATTCAAGAATTGCGCTCGCGGCGGTCATGCCAGCGCCAAACCCAACGAGAAGTACAAGGTCACCCTTCTCGGGTTTCTTTTGCCCGAGATCTGCAAACAAGGCCAGAGGAATGGATGCCGATGACGTGTTCCCCGTCTCGTGAATGGTGAGGGCAGCCTTTTCCATTGGAATTCCAAGTCGTTCGCATGCAGATGAGATGATGCGAATGTTCGCCTGGTGGGGAACAATCACATCAATTTGGTCGGCAGTGACTCCGGCCGCAGTCATCGATTTCTGCGCACTGTCCACCATGATTCGAACAGCGCGGCGGAAAACCTCTTTGCCATCCATGTGGGCGAATTCTCCGTGGTTGCAGTACAAAGCCTCTTCGCCGGTGCCATCGGAATCAAGATCCCAACCCAACAATTGACCTGGTCCAGACGTAGCTTCGAGCACAGCAGCGCCCGACCCGTCAGCAAACAGAATCGCAGTGTTTCGATCGGTCCAGTCCACGATGGTGTGCAATGTGTCGGTGCCGATCACCAGAACTTTTTCGGCACCCATCGCAATGAGGCCATGAGCGTTCACCAAGCTGTACACAAAGCCAGAACACGCGGCATTCACATCGAAAGCGCCGCATCGAAGTCCGAGTGCTGTCTGTACTGACGGAGACGTGCCGGGCACAATGCGGTCCGGAGTGGTGGTGGCGAGCACCAATGCATCAATGGAGGCAGGATCTACACCAGACATTGCGAGTGCCTGGCGGCCACTGATGATGCTCAGTTCTGAAGTGGTGCCACCAATGTGGCGACGGTGGATTCCGGTTCTTTCGCGGATCCATTCGTCATTGGTGTCCATGGTCTTGGCAAGGTCGTCATTGGTGACCACTTCGTGACCCAGTGCAGTTCCCCAACCTGTGAATCGGGCACCCCGAATGTTGCTCGGAATCTTGGGCATACAGTCCTCGTAATCTCTTAATTCGTGCGCAGCCACGCAATGGGCTGTCGAGAAGTTACGCGTTCGCCGTCAACGGCTATGTAACTCTGTACGACTCCGGCGAAAGGCGAACGCACCTCGTTGTCTCCCACATGACCAAGGATGCGACCGACCGCAATGGTGGTGCCACTTTCTATGTCTGAAACGGGAGTGAATACTCCGGCCGCGGGGCTGACAACCAGACGCTCCACCGCGAACAGATGCTCACCTTCCAGTTGTGCAGCACCAACAGGTGACGATGCATTCACCCACTCAATGAGCTTGTCCAGTTCATCGGGAGTCGCCACGCTGATCGTGCGCGCCGATTCCACGGTGCGCTTTGCCATGCCGGTGAGAACTCCGCCGGGTCCCAGCTCTACAAAACCAGTGACGCCCGCTTCAGCCATGGTGAGGAGGCAATGTTTCCATCGAACAGGACTGGAGAGCTGGGCAGACAACAATGAGGACCATTCGTCACCCTTGTCATGGGCGAGTGCATCAACATTGGAAATCACAGGAATTTCGGTGTCTCGAGGCGATGCGAGGGCGATTGCATCGCGCAGTCTGTCGCGTGCAGCTGTCATGTACGGCGTATGGAAGGCTCCAGACACTTGCAGTGGCATCACCTTCTTGGAGCCAAGCTCCTTGGCAACTTCGGAGGCTTTTGCAACTCCGTCGGGCGAGCCTGCAATCACGATCTGTCCGGGGGCATTGAAGTTCGCCACCCATACGTCACTGTCTGCCCGGCGACAGGCAACTTCAACCAGGTCGTCATCAAGTCCTAATACAGCGGCCATTGTTCCGGGTGATGAAAGACCCGCATGGTGCATTGCATCTGCTCGTTCAATGACCAGGCGCACACCATCTTCAAACGAAAGTGCGCCAGTAGCCGTGAGAGCGGTGTATTCGCCCAAACTGTGACCGGCACAAAAACTTGGTTCGATACCCAAACGTTCCACCGCATCAAGAACCATCAGGCTGGACACGAAAGTGGTGAGTTGAGCGTTGCGTGTGTCCTTGAGTTCTTCAGCATCTGCATCGAGCAGGAGTGCCCCCACATCGCGGTTGGCAATGTCGGAGGCCTCGTCGACCAGTTCCCAACTGTCGTGGCCTACCCATGGCCGACCCATTCCTGGTCTTTGGGAGCCCTGTCCGGGAAAGGTAAACGCCAACATGGTGGCAAAACCTTAGACGCAACGCTCTGTGAGGTGTTGTTACTGAGAGGTAGGTGTACGGGAGACTTCGCCGATAACCTTTTCAATCCTGGCCCGAGTGGCGGAATGGCAGACGCGACGGACTCAAAATCCGTTATTCGAAAGGATGTGTGGGTTCAAGTCCCACCTCGGGCACCAGGTGATATCTACACTCACTCCAATGGGTCAACGACTTCTGCAGCGTCGATTGGCGCAAACTTCTGCTCGCATTCGCGAACTTGAAGAAGAACTGCGGATCGTGGAAGACCAGAAATGCCAGCTCGTGGACGATGCCAGCGAGTTGTCACTGCGTGCCCTTGTCTCTGAAACCCCGGCGGCCGAATATGAATATCGTCAAGCCAAGAAACACGCTGATGTCTTGGTGAAACGACATCTTGAAATGAAGAATGAGATCGCCGATCTTCACCAGCGTTTGAACGACCTTTTGGATCGCATGAAAGGAGCCTCAGCATGAGCATTCGAGTGGTAATTGCAGAAGATGAGGCCATTATTCGTCTTGACCTGAAGGAGACCCTTGAGGAAGAGGGTTATGAGGTTGTGGGTGAAACCGGCCGCGGTGACAAGGCCGTGGATCTGGTGCGGGAACACCGACCTGACCTGGCCATCTTGGACATCAAGATGCCCGGCATGGACGGATTGCAGGCAGCACGTCTCATCACCCAGGATCGCATCTGTGGCGTTTTGGTGCTCACAGCCTTTAGCCAGCGCGAAGTGATTGAAGAGGCACGAGATGCCGGTGCACTGGCCTACCTGGTGAAGCCGTTCCAAAAAAGTGACCTCATTCCTGCCATCGAGGTTGCTATCGGACGATTCCGCGAAATGCAGGCGCTGAACGGCGAAGTTGAGGTGCTCGGTGAGCAATTGGAGGCTCGCAAGGCCATCGACCGTGCCAAGGGAATTCTCATCGACCAATACGGGATGTCCGAGTCCGATTCCTACGGATTCATCCAACGTGGAGCCATGAACCACCGCACCACAATGAAGGCTGTGGCAGACATGGTGGTTGCAGGCGAGCTCAAGCCCACCTAATTGCGTACGGTGGTGCCATGTTGTTAATGGCGCTCGACGGAAACTCACTGGCGTATCGCGCATTTTTCGCGTTGCCCGAAGACATGACCAATGCAAGTGGTCAAACAACAAATGCTGTGTATGGCTTCACAACCATGTTGATGACGTTGTTGCGTGACCACAAACCCGACGGTGTGGTGGTTGTGTTTGATCGCCCAGAACCAACTTTTCGTCACCAGGCAATACCCGAGTACAAGGCACAGCGCGACAAAGCTCCGGAGACACTCATTCAGCAGCTCGGAATGATTCGAGAACTGCTCGATGTGCTGGGTATCAAGTGGCTGGAGTTGAGCGGCTTTGAAGGTGACGACATCATCGCCACCATGGCCGACCGCGCCGAGAAGGCGGGGCACGACATCATCGTTGTCACTGGTGACCGCGATAGTTATCAATTGGTGCGTGACCCTCACGTGCGTGTTCTGTACAACAAGCGTGGTGTCAGTGACTATGCCTTGTATGACGAGGCCGGAATTTTTGAGCGCACCGGAGTGACTCCCGCTCAATACGCCGACTATGCAGCGTTGAGAGGTGACCCAAGCGACAATCTGCTGGGAATTCCAGGAGTGGGTGAGAAGACGGCAGCGAAGTTGATGACGCAGTACGGCACCATCGATGCAGTCATTGCCGCTGCGGAATCGCAAACACCAAAGTTGAAAGCTGGATTGCTGGAGCACGGTGAACGGGTGAAGCGCAATGCAGAGATGATGGTTCTTCGACGTGATGTTCCCGTTGACGTGGACATCACAGGTTTGGCGCCGACGCCCGATCTCTCTGCCGCGACGCAGATGTTCCAGTTCCTGGAATTCAAAACGATGGGGAAGCGTCTACAGGATCTTGTTGGGTCCATGGGTTGGTCTACCCGAGGCGACTCGAAAGCCTCAGTGTCGCCTATGTCGGCGGTACAGGACATATCAGAACTCGGCACGGTCACTCGCTGTGAGACTTCCTCCGATGTGGTCGCGTTATTGAAGTCCCTCGATGATTGGGTGATAGCTGCCGAATTCGAAGGTGAACCCGGACGCTCTTCAATCAGAGGCATCGCAGTGGTCTCTGACGTGTCAAAGGGAGACGTGGCGTACATACCGCGAGACCTGTTCCTTGCGGATGAGGTGAAACAGATATTGGTCTCTGGCACGCCTTTTGTTGCGCACGACGCCAAACCAATCATGCGTTCTCTTTTGACCGACGGAATCGACATTCAATCTCTTCGTCTTGATACAGCCATTGCTGCGTATTTGATCAACCCTTCCCATTCTGGATATTCGCTGACCGACGTTTCATTGGACATGTTGGGAGTCGTTCCATCGGCATCGGCGGAGTCCGACGGGCAGTTCGATTTCGGTGGCACCGCAGACTCTGACACGATGCGAACATGCGCCGAGGCCGCCTGGTTCGTCGCGCAATTGCGTCCCGTTGTCACCGCAAAATTGTCGGAGATAAAGAACGAATCGTTGTACGCCGACATCGAGAACCCCCTGGTGCGAGTGCTCGCTCGAATGGAACATCTCGGGGTGGCGGTGGATCGTGATGCACTCATCGGTATCCGCGACCGCCTGACTGCCGAAACCATTTCTCTCACCACATCACTACATGAGATTGCAGGACGAGAATTCAATGTGAACTCGCCGACACAACTTCGCGAGATTTTGTACACAGAGCATGGACTCACTCCCGGCAAGAAAACTAAAACGGGGTACAGCACCGATGCAGCGACACTCGAGAAGTTGCATGATGAGTGGCCCGAATTCATTGGACCACTTCTGCGATTCCGAGAGGTGGAAAAGCTTCGCTCAACATATGGCGAAGGATTACTGCAGGAAGTTGCCTCTGACGGACGTATTCATGCAACGTTCAACCAGACCGTCGCGCGAACAGGTCGTTTGAGTAGTGACAAGCCGAATTTGCACAACATTCCCGTGAGGTCTGAAGAAGGCAGGGTATTCCGTACTGCTTTCGTGGCGCCCAAGGGGAGTGCGCTGTTGGTGGCGGATTACAACCAAATTGAATTGCGGTGTATTGCTCACCTGGCCGACGACCCTGGTTTGATCGCGGCATTCACGGCCGGAGAAGACATTCACCAGTCAACCGCTGCACGTGTGTTCGGAGTGGACCCTTCACAGGTCACTCATGACCAGAGATCGAAGGCGAAGATGGTGTCGTATGGTCTGGCATATGGCATGGAGGCTTACGGTCTCAGTCAACGTTTGGGAATACCGGTTGATGAAGCTGCCGGAATTTTGCAGTCGTATTTTTCTGCTTTCCCGAACGTGAAGAACTACATGGACACCGCTATTCATGAGGCACGTCAGAACGGTTATACCGAAACATTGTTCGGGCGTCGCCGTTTCATCCCGGAGTTGCTCAGCGACAATTTCCGCGTGCGTCAGGCTGGCGAACGCCAGGCCATGAATGCCGCAATCCAAGGTTTGGCAGCAGACATTTTCAAAATCGCGCTCGTACGAGTCGACGCGTTGCTGCAATCGGAGAAACTGAAGTCGCGAGTAGTACTTCAGGTACACGATGAAATAATCGTCGAGGTCCCAGAGTCCGAGAAGGACATCGTGGGTCCTCTCGTTCTTGACACCATGCGCGATGCAGCAGACCTCAAAGTTCCGTTCGAAGTGAATGCTGCATGGGGTGCAACCTGGGCTGACGCAAAGGGTTGACGAATGTCGGAAATTGGATCACATTGGTTCGAGGGAATGGCAGACCACATGGGTGAGGCGTATCTGCGATACACGTTCACCATGGGTACCGTGCAGGAAGTCGACCACATTGTGGAAGCACTCAATCTGACGCCAGGCATGCGACTACTCGATGTCGGATGTGGTCCGGGTCGCCATGCACATGAACTCGCGCGAAGAGGAGTATCGGTGCACGGCATTGACATCAGCCAAACATTCGTCGACCTTGCGACGGCCGGTGCTCCTATAGGTGCGACTTTCGAACGAATGGACGCACGAGCCATGACGTTCGAGAGTGAATTCGACGCGGTGGTCTGTTTGTGCCAGGGCGCGTTCGGGCTGATGACTGCCAACGGCCATGACAAGGTGGTGTTGCACGGAATTTCCGCGGCACTCAAGGTGGGTGGTCGACTGGCTCTTTCTGCCTTTAATTCGTATTTTGCAGTGAAGTACCACGAGGCCGCCTCGTTCAATGCAGACACGGGGGTCGCCCACGAGGTGACAGAGATACGCAATTCAGTGGGGCAGTCAAAAACCGCCGATCTCTGGACTGGCTGTTACACGCCGCGAGAATTGCGATTGCTGATGGAGGAAGCCGGATTGACCACCGATTCCATCTCCAGCGTGGAGCCAGGTGCCTATGGATATGGCGAACCCACCGTGGAGAGTCCGGAATATCTCCTGATAGCGTCTAAAACGCCCTTCCGCCGGTAGGGCACCCGCTTGCGGGGTCAACCGATATCAATTTCTATCCATCTCGAAAGACTTACTTCCTTGTCCGATACAACACTCAATTCCGCAATGGGCACCTTCGATGCGGAAAACAACTACACACCTCGACAGATCGTCGACCGCGATTTCACCAAGAGCTTCGAAGAAGAGTTCGAAGCCACCATGGTTGTTGTCAAAGAACAACAACTCGTTACCGGCACTGTTGCCAAGATTGATCGCGACGGAGTGTTCCTCGAATTCGGATACAAGACTGAAGGTTTCATTCCTACGCGCGAACTTGCCATCAAGAACGATGTCAACCCGCACGATGTAGTGAAGATCGGCGAGAAGGTCGAAGCGCTTGTGCTCACCCTCGAAGACAAAGAAGGCCGTCTCGTTCTTTCCAAGAAGCGTGCTCAGTACGAGAAGGCTTGGGGAGAGATCGAAAAGAAGAAGGAAGAAGATGGCGTCGTGCACGGCACCATCATCGAAGTGGTCAAGGGTGGACTCATTGTCGACATCGGCCTTCGTGGATTCCTTCCTGCATCGCTCGTTGAATTGCGTCGTGTACGTGACTTGCAGCCGTACCTTGGTCAGACCATCGATGCAAAGATCATCGAACTCGACCGCAACCGCAACAACGTGGTGTTGTCACGTCGTGCATTCCTTGAAGAAAACCAGAAGGAAACACGCGACGATTTCCTCAACAACCTCAAGCCCGGAGAAATTCGCCACGGCAAGATCTCTTCTGTTGTTGCATTCGGTGCCTTCGTGGACCTCGGCGGTATGGACGGACTCATCCACGTTTCCGAGCTCTCCTGGAAGCATGTTGAGCATCCTTCACAAGTCGTTGAAATCGGTCAAGAAGTCACCGTGCAGGTTCTCGATGTCGACTTCAGCCGTGAGCGCATCAGCCTTTCACTCAAGGCAACGCAGCAAGACCCATGGCAAGAATTTGCCAACAGCCACGAAGTGGGCCAGTTGGTCTATGGCCGTGTTACCAAGCTCGTGCCATTCGGTGCATTCGTGCAGGTGGGCGATGGCATTGAAGGTCTCGTACACATTTCCGAGATGTCGGCTCACCACGTTGAGTCCGCAGAGCAGGTTGTTGCACCAGGCGAAGAGTTGTGGGTCAAGATCATCGATCTCGACCTCGCACGTCGTCGTATCTCCATCTCCATCAAGCAGGCTGCCGAAGGCGGCGAGCTTGCAGCCGAATACCAGGGTCAGTTCGAAGTTGACGAACACGGCAACTGGGTCGGTGGTGACGATTCCGAGCGCGAAGCTGCTTGGGCCGAGTACTACAAGGAATATGGTCAGCCAGGCGAAGAGGGCTCAGTTGCTGCTCCCGAAGCCGAGCAGGCCTAACCCTTCTCACATCGCATGATCCTGATCGGTCTCACCGGCGGGATTGGCTCTGGTAAGTCAACAGTCTCCTCGCTCCTTGCGGAGCGAGGAGCT
>JALQYL010000070.1 GCA_023254135.1 Ilumatobacteraceae bacterium
AAGCCCGAAGACGAGCCAGTTGAGGCTGTACTTGTCAACGAAGACGGCTTCTGGTGCATCCGCGCACTTGGGCCAATTGAAATCCTCACTATCGAAGAGACACGAGAGATTCTCGAGGCCGTGCGTGACAAGCGAAGTTGCTGATTCAAGTGTCATCATCCCGGCTATCGCCAGTTGGCATGAAGTACACGTCCATGCGCGACAACGCGTCGGGAAGATAAACATCGCCATCGGTCATTCACTCAGTGAAACATATTCAACTCTCACTCGAATGCCGATACGAGTGCGTCACCTTCCGGAACTTGTCATCGCGTATTTTGAGCGGCAATTCGTTCACGAAATTCCATTGCCTCCATATTTGGAATCAATTAAGGAACTGCAGAGGTGCGGCGTGGCGGGCGGTGCAACCTATGACGGCCTCATCGCATTGACAGCGAGAAATGCCGGAATGAAATTGCTCTCGCTCGATCGTCGCGCAGTACCAACGTACGAAGCCGTGGGCGTTGAATACGAAATCTTGAATTAGCGGCGGATTTGGGTGCGAAGTTCGTTCACCCAGTCATCGGCTTGTTGCCAGCGTGCGTCCGCATGTTCGCGTGCACTGTGAGCAGCCTGACCTGCTGCGGGGTATGAACCCAAGAACTTCACTCCGCCTTGCTTGGTGTGCAAGTCGCGCAATACGTCGGCCATCAATTCGTCTTCCACGTGGCCATCTGCATAAATGATGAAGCAGTAATCGCCAAGTCCGCCAGCCTTTGTGGGGCGAGACGACAACAAACTCAAGTTGATTCTGCGTGCAGCAAACTCTTGCAAGATGGAAATAAGACTTCCGGGTTCATCAGCGCGCTGAAACACCACGATGCCCGTTTTGTCGTGACCCGTTGACGCAGGAATTCCTTCGCGAGCGATCAACACGAAGCGTGTTTGATTGCCGGCGTGATCGGCAATGTCTTGCGCGATCACTTCAAGTCCGTACAACTTCGCCGCGTTAGCTGGCGCCAGTGCTGCCAAACCTTTTTCACCAGCCTTCGAACGCTCGCCCACTAAACGTGCGGCATCAGCAGTGGAGTTGGCTGCTTGCACATCTGCTGCCGGAATTGTTTCGCGCAACCACGCACTGCACTGTGCCGTTGCAACAGGAATGGAGAGCACCGTGTTCACGTCGTGCAGTTGCGTTCCAGCAGCGGCCAGCAAGCAGTGCTCAATATCGAGCACAATCTCGCGTTGAATGAGCAAGTCGTAATCGAAGATGAGGGCATCTTGGGTGAAGTTCACCGTGCCCTCAATGGAGTTCTCAATGGGAACAAAGCCGGCGTCCACGTCGCCACGCGTGACGGCATCGAGAACGTCGGGCACCGAACGAAACGGCACCAATTCAGCCTTCGCCAAATCGGCCTGCGTGAGCAGAGCCTGTTCGGTGAATGTGCCGAATGGTCCCAAGAACCCGATGCGTTGTGTTGTTGCCACAGGTGAAAAGGCTACGCCTTCGGGCCGGCCAAAGCAGGCTGATTAGTTCTTGGCAAGGGCGTCGCTCACGAACTTCTTGAGATCGGCGAGTTCCAATTCACCAGAAGTACGTGCCACCACTTTGCCTTGACCATTCATAATGGCAATGAATGGGAACCCATCCACGCCGTATGCAGCTGCGGCTTGCCCTGTTTCGCTGTCTGCCATCACTTCAAATGGCCACTTCAAATTCGTGATCCATTCGGATGGTGGCCAATACGCCTGGTCGTTTCGCGATGCAGTGGCGATACCCACAACTCGCAAATCTTGTGGCACCGAACCTTCTTCGTACCACTGCACCAGTCTCGGCACTTCGCGATTGCAATGTGGACACCAATGCGCAAGAAACACCAACATGGTGGGATTGCCGTTGCTACCGGGCGCAATGCTCATTGCATTGCCCGCGAAGTTGGCGCCTTGCAGAGCCGGAGCTTGCTGTCCTATTGCTGCATCAGCAGAGGTGCCGTCACCCAACGGTGGCAACGCAGGATTCGAAACAGTGACCGGCTGGTATTCAGCGGCAACTGTTCCATTGTCAGGATCACCAGAACCCTTTCCTGCACTCATGCCTATGGCAATTGCGGCAGCACCCAACACCACCACACCAATGATGATCCACAACATCGTGTTGCCGGGTGCCGTGTTCTTTTGTCGTGAATTCAATGCCATGGGGAATCTCCTTTATGCGGGGGTGTCAGATTTTTCACGTATCAACGCGAGGGAAACAGAAACAACAAAGATGAACGCACTGCCGGCCATGAAGCACAACGTGACGAATCCGAATTCTCGGAACCAGATAGTGGTGCACGGAACGTCAATGCTGCACACGTTCGACTCCAATGTGGGAAACCACTCCAACAAATAGTGATAGGTGGAAATCACAATGCCGATGCCGGCAAGAACTATGGAGTAGCGCGCAATGGCTTTGTCTTTCCGTAATGCTGCGAGCAAGAAGATTACGGCCAACGAATACATCACGATGCGCTGGTACCAGCACAACTTGCACGGCTTGTAATGCACCACTTCGCTGAAATACAGACTGCCCACCATTGCCGCGCCGGTCACTGCGAACATCAACCACAGCGCCGCAGATCGAATCTGGCCTAGCCACTGTTGCGTCCACGCCATGCGACCTTCCAGCCAGACGGCCACCAACGTGACCACACCGGCTGCCAAGGTGGCAACGCCCAGAACCGCGCTGAAGATCTGCACGGTTTCGCGTTCCATGGTTCCATTCTTGCGCCAAGAATTCCCGAAAGCCATGGAACTAGATAGGTCATTCGGCGCTCTCGGTGGCAGGATTACAGCGTGACTTCCCCATCTCTTGGCGTCGATGCCCTCCGCGCCATGCGCAATCAACGCCGCCGCCATCGCGTGGCCGATATGGAGTGGTTTGAAGCCCTCTACAAGGTCTATATCGCGGCATTTCTGGGTGGTAGCGCCATTTTGTTCCTCTCTGGCCTGTCCACCGACACCCCGCTGACCACCCAGCAAATGACCAACTTGCTGGCCCACGCCCCACACGCCGTAGGCCTCATCGCCGCCGTGGTGGTGTTCATCGGCTTACGCAGCGGGGCCAACGGCGGGCCCATTGCCGTGGAAGAGCCCGAGGTGCGCCACGTGCTGCTTGCCCCTCTCAACCATGCAGCCGTCTTGCGCCACCCGGCCATTCAGCGCCTGCGCACTTTCGCATTTGCCGGCGCCATTGCTGGCGGCACCGCAAACCAACTTCTTGGGCGACGCGTTCCCAATGCGCCCAGCCTGGTGGTGTTCGCCATGTGGGGCGCCATTGCTGGTGCGTTGTTGGGCATGTTGTTCATCATCGCTGCGCTCATCGTGCACGGCCTTGGTTTTGCGAGATGGATGGCCACCGCCCTTGCAACGGTTCTTGCGGGTTGGCAGGTCATAGTCACATTCAACGATTCGCACATTGCCGGACCGTTCGACACCATCGGCAGCATCAGTCTGTGGTGGTCACGCCATTCCTACATCGACATTGTCGGCGTTGTCGCCATTCTCGTACTTGCAATCTTTGCAATTGCACTTGCCGGTCGTTTGTCGTTGGAAGCGCTCTCACGCCGCAGCTCATTGGTATCGCAAATGAAGTTTGCAGTCACGCTGCAAGACATTCGCACCGTTGTGTTGCTTCGTCGTCAGTTGAGTCAAGAACACATGCGTGTGAAGCCGTGGGTGAAAGTGCCCAAGGCTCTTCGCAAAGACGTGGTGATTGGGCGTGGCTTTCGCAGCATGGCGCACTTTCCCCTTCGCCGGGTTATTCGCATGAAGCTTCTCACCATGACCGGTGCAGCTGCTCTTGTTGCAGCATGGCGCGGCACCACACCTGCCGTAGTTGTTGCAGGGCTCATGTTCTTCATCGTTGGCCTAGATGCAGTGGAGCCGTTGTCGCAAGAAGTCGACCAGCCTGATCGCACCGATGCCTTGCCACATGATCGCGGGCTTCTCATGGTGAAGCATCTCGCCGTTCCCGCGCTCTTCATGTTTCCCTTTCTGCTTGCCGGCGTCTTCGTTGCATATGTTGCAGAACCACACACGAGCACTCTGATGTATTCGGTTTTATTGGGCATTCCTGCACTCTTGGGTGGAGTCGCTGGTGCAGCAATCAACGCTGTGAAGGGTGCGCCGGATCCCGCAGGTGGTGCTACGCAAGGTCTGGCCATGCCACCCGAAGTTGCGGGTATGACCACCATGGTGCGCGCCGTATGGCCACCAGCAGTCGCCGTGATTGCAAGCTTGCCTGTTCTCGCAACACGCCACGGTTTTGAAACCGGCATAGACATGTTGGGGAACACCTTGCGTGCAGCAGGTGGCGTGGTGATTCTTCTCATCCTTGTTGGCGGCTGGGTTCGCCAACGCGATGCAATTCATGTGTGGTTCCGCAATATTCAAAAAGCCGGATCCACTCCCATTTCAAAAGTAGAAAGCAACTGACATGGTTCGCAAGCACACCAACGTTCATGCTCCCGTTGAACATCCGGCACTGCACGTCGAGAATGTTTCCAAAACATATGGCGATGCTCCTGCGTTGAATCCCATTTCCTTGGACATCGCCAAGGGTGAACGTGTCGCGCTCATTGGCCACAACGGTTCAGGCAAGACAACACTCATTCGCATCGCTTCTGGTCTGCTTGATGCAACCACCGGCGAAGTAAAGATCAACGGTCACGAATCGGGTTCACTCCCCGCACGCGCATCGCTCAGCTTCATTGCCGACCAGCCCACCTTCTACGACGACCTCACCTTGTGGGAACACATGGAATACGTTGCGCGACTGCACGGAGTGGAGGACTGGGAACAAGCAGCCGCAGACCTTCTGGGACACCTGGGTTTGTACGAGCGTGCCGACGACATGCCCAACCGATTCAGCCGTGGTCTCAAGCAGAAGTCCGCAATCGCCCTCGGTTTCATTCGCCCGTTCGACGTGCTGTTGGTGGACGAACCCTTCGTGGGTCTCGATGCCGCCGGCAAGGAAGCCTTGCTGGAACTACTGGCCAACGCCAGCGAACACGGCTCCACCGTTGTTGTGGCCACGCACGAATTGTCCTTTGTTCACACGGTGGAACGCATCATTGCGTTGCGCGATGGACGTTTGGTGTACGACGGAGACACCTCGGGTATCAATGTTGATGGTTTGGTAAGAACTGAAGACCCTGCGGGCGAACACGATGGTGAACAGCACTAGTCTGTAGCCATGTTCACGTACGACGTCGTTTCTGAATCAGTCCGTAATCCCCACCAGCTTGCCGAAGAGCTCACCAAGCGTTCGGCCAACGGCTGGGAAGTTGTACAAATCACATATGACGGTGCGGCATGGTTCCACGCCTTCATCCGCCACGCCGGAAGCGTGCCCGTGGGCCCACACGCCAAGGCCGAGGAACTGCAGCCCGCGGTCACTGTCGCCAACGCTTCTGTACCAAGTGCGCCCACCGCACAACCTGCCACCGCAGCGCCATCATCTGCTGCAACTGGTGCAACGCCTGCTGTTCCCGCCGACTGGCACAAAGACCCATCAGGTCGTTTCGAACTTCGTTACTGGAACGGCACTGCGTGGACAGAGCACGTAGCCACCGGTGGCAAGCAGTCAATAGACCCCGTTCGCTAATTCGAACACATGCAGGCCATCTCTATTGGCCACGCGGGCATTCTTATACGCACGCGCGGTATCACCATCGTGTGCGATCCCTGGTTCGTTCCGGCTTTCTTCGGTTCGTGGTTCGTGTTCCCGCGCAACGATCGGCTCGATGCCGAGCTGTTACACCGCATCTGCAATCCCGACTACCTGTACATCTCGCACCTGCACGGTGATCACTTTGATGCATCGTTCCTCGCAGAGCGAATGAACAAGAACACCACAGTTCTTCTTCCCGACTTTCCCACTCGTGAACTTGAACGCGAGTTCAACAAGCTGGGTTTCCGAAAGTTCGTGCGCACCGTGAACGCCACCGAACAAGAGATTGCGCCCGGCATTCGCGTTGCCATTCACGCCGAAACATCCATCACCGATGGCCCCGGTGGTGATTCCGCTCTTGT
Source organism: Ilumatobacteraceae bacterium (assembly GCA_023254135.1). Taxonomy (GTDB): domain Bacteria; phylum Actinomycetota; class Acidimicrobiia; order Acidimicrobiales; family Ilumatobacteraceae; genus UBA2093. The sequence continues at coordinate 6,055 of JALQYL010000070.1, forward strand.
GGTCAGCGATGGTGAATCACGGTTGGTGAATCAAAACGACTGCCGCACCAACGATCTGGATGCATTGCTGCAACATGGTCCTGTTGATTTGCACTGGTTGCAGTTCTCCGGTGCCATTTGGTACCCCATGGTGTACGAAATGGACGATGCGCAAAAGAAACAGTTGTGCATCGACAAGGTAGATGCTCAGTTCGCACGTGCACAGCGTTACGTGGAGAGCATTCACGCCACCACTGTGGTGCCCTCTGCCGGACCGCCGTGTTTCCTGGATGAAGATCTCTTCGCACTCAACATGGTCACGGGTGACGAAACCAGCATCTTCCCCGATCAAACAGAGTTCCAACGCCGCTTGGCCACCGACGGCATTCTCAACGCCGCCACCACCATTCCCGGCACATCATTCCTTGTGGTGAACAACGCGGTCACCGTTGAACAGCCCATGAGCGGCGATGAAATCTCTCGTATCTTCACGCACAAGGCCGAATACCTTCGTCACTACCAAGCGGACTGGGCGCAGTGGCTTGCCGACCTCAAAGCCAATTGGAACGCGCCAAGCACTGACCTCATCAACACATTGAAGTTGTGGTGGGAACCACTCATGGCCATGAGCCCCAGCGTGCGCCAGGGCATCGGTGGCAATTGCCTCATCAATGCCGGCGACCTTCCCATCTACATCAACTTCTTCGATGGAACCGTGGAACAACACGCGGGTCAACCGTTCAGTTACCGCTTTGAGATTCCACGCACGCTGTTTGAAACGGTGGTGGCGCAACGTGCGGTTGACTTCAGCAACTCACTGTTCCTCTCGTGCCGCTTCACTGCATGGCGTGAGGGCGAATACAACGAGTACCTCTACAACTTCTTCAAGTCACTCTCCGTGGAACGCATGAACCGCACCGAGAGCGAAGCCAAGATGAAATTGCAGGGCGTGCCCAGCGACGAATCAGATATTGAAATCGGCGACTACGTGGTGCAACGTCGCTGCCCACACCGCAACGCCGACCTCAGCGTGTTCGGCGAAATTGATGGCAAAGATCTGGTGTGCACCTTGCACGGTTGGCGCTTTGATCTTGCCGATGGTCACTGCCGCAATGCGAATGAAAAAGCCATTCGCGTGCGCAAGCGAAATTAGTAACTGCGCACACCTTCAATTGCCATGGGCAATTCACACCAAATAGTGAGCGAATACTTCACGCCGCTCTTCAATGGTCGCGATGCGTGCGGGTGCGTCACCAAACTGGGCCACGCAATGAGGTCACCCACGGGCACATCTGCATTCGTGAAGTTCTGTCGCGGAAACTCCAGCTCGGCGCCTTCATAGTCACTGTTCAGCTTGATACTGGCCGATACCTGCGCCACATCGTGGTGCATGCGCAGTTCTTCCTGCTCGCCCATCGCATAACGAATGATGAATGCATCGCGCAGACCGTGGTAATCCACCAGCGGCCACCACTGGCGAATGGCTGGCCACATACGCATGCCAATGTCGTTCTCCACTGCTTCGAACAAGCGCGGCGCAATCGCGGCCAACGAAATCTCGTACCCAGGCACCGGATCATCATCTTGCGGAGAAAACCCACCAGCAGCAAGACCCGCCTGAATCACCGTGGCGCAAAACTCCGGAGTCCAAAACGGCATCTGCACTACATCGGGCGCCACCAACGTTGCTTCGCCATCACGCTGTGCCCCCTGGTACCCCAGGATTGCTTCAAGATTTCCCATGCACCAATGGTGGCACCCATGGCTGGCGTGGCACGGCATTCCAATCGAACACGTCTCCCGTTTGTCCCAGGCTCTGCCACAGCATGGCGCGCACCTGTTCA
>JALQYL010000071.1 GCA_023254135.1 Ilumatobacteraceae bacterium
CACGCCCGAAGGCAATGAGGTGTAGTCGCACGTTTGTGTGGTGAGCATCTTGTGCACCACCCAACGGCCCGAGGTGGAAGAGGTCGGCGTACAGATGGCGTTGGCAACAGTCACGCTGCTGGCAGACACGTTCGACGAAGCGAGATACACGCTGTCGCCGTTGTATTCGGCGGTGATGCTGCCGGTTCCGGCCGCAGAAGGAGTCCACGAACACGTGGCTACGGAACTGGAAAGCGCAACTGCCGAACAACCGGTGATCACTGTGCCGCCGAACTTGAAGGCAACGGTTCCCGTTGTTCCGGAAGTGGCCGTGGCAGTGAGTGAATACGTGCTGCTGGCGCGAGGAGACGCAGGCATGTTGCCGAGCGTCACGCTTGAAGATGTCCATGTTGCAACCTGTGTCACTGATGCCACGGGGCGAGTGGTGGTGCCCGAATCGACGGGTGTCACGCGCACGTCGTATTGGGTTGCCTCAGTAAGGCCAGTGATGATGGCGCTGGTCAACGTTGCGCTTGCCGTGTGTGTCCACGTGGTCCAGGTGCTGTCGGTGGACTTCTTGTATTCCACAGTGAAGTCGGTGATGCCTGTGGTGTCGTTGGGCAAACTCCACGATGCGGTGAGGCGATCGGTTTGTCCGGTGCTGGCAGTGCCTGCTTTGGCAAGGGTGAGTGCGCCCACGCCGCCCGCACCAGTGGATGCGTTGTTGAAATCAAGACCCTGCAATGAGTACTTGCGAGCGAGATAGTTCTCCACCTGACGTATCTGTGTTGCAGTGAGTTCGCCGTCGTACATGATGACTTCCGCTGCGTTGAAGTCGGATCGTTCGTCGTATGTCGCGAGGCCGCCACCGCCAATGCCGTAATAACCCGCGTTGATGGCCAATTGCGTGTCAAAAGTTTGCGTGAGAGACGTGTTCGTGGTCTTGTTCGAACCGTTTTGACGCAACATTTGGTTCTGGTCGGTCATCATCTGCCAGTTGGTCATGGTGGTGCCACTGTTCGAACTGGCGGTCATCCAGTTGTCGTGCCAGTTCACACCGACACTGCCATTCCAGAAACCCGACAGCCAGTTCCTGTTTACGCCGTCGAGGATTCTTTTCTTGGTGGCACCTGAGTATCGAGCCACGTGGAACAACGTGTACTTGTTGGTGACAGTGGGGGAGAAAGTTGAGAATCGCACTGCATCTGCAATGCCGCCGGTGAGTGCGCGAATACTTCCGCCACCATTGCCGGTGATGGTCGACACTGCTGGCGTACCGGAAACTGAAACCGAACTGCGGCCGTTACCCGATGAGTCGACCCACTTGTAACGAGAGGAGTCAGCGTTCTGGAAATCTTCTGCGATGTATCGATACGCAGGCGTTGCAATGGAAGCAGGGAACGCATTCAGCGAATCGGTGGCATAGCGAATGAGTGCAATGCCAGAGCCTCCGTTACCGCCCGCCGTTTGGGTCGAGTTCGCAGCGCCACCACCGCCACCACCACCGGTGTTGGCCGTACCGGGGCAACCGACGGAGTGAGATGAACCAGAGCGAACTGCAGCAGAACCGCCACCACCTGTGCCGCCAGCAGTGCCACCAGCAGTACATCCGAGAACGGTGCCAGTTGCGGCGGAACTGTCGTAGAAACCACCTGCACCACCACCGCCGTAGTACGCAGCGCTACCCAGGAAGTAGTTCACGCCGCCCGCTTTGCCGGTGCCTCCATACGTACCTGCAGTTGTTGATGCTGCACCACCAGCGCCACCTGCATATCCGTTCGTGGATGTTCCGCCCGCAAGTGAGACTCCGTTCGGGCCCGAGACGCCACCCGAGCCACCGTTGGCCGTTACGTAAGTAGTTGACCCGTTCACGATGGATGACGTTCCACCTGCCGTGGAAGTACCTCCCCATGGGCTACCGGTACCACCATCGCCAACACGCACGGTGAGGGCGTCGCCGGGCGTTACTGAAATGCCTGAGCGTGGCTGCATGCCGCCGCCACCGCCGCCGCCACCGCCGTCACCTGCGCCACCGCCGCCGCCACCCACGACAAATGCGTCGATGGAAGTGACGCCTGCAGGAACAATCCACGTACAAAGTCCAGTGGTGGTGAATTTGAGCACTGTGTCATTGCCCACTGTTGACGATGTTGGTGACGCACACATTGCGGCAGAGATGGAGAGAGTGAAGGAACTTGTGGTTGCGGTGCCGCCGTTTGCGTCGGTGGCTCTCACTGTTATTGCGTTTGATTGGGGTGCGTTGGTGGGCGTGCCTGTGATTGCGCCCGTTGAAGAGTTGATCGACAATCCATCGGGGAGTGTGCCTGATGCAACGGCATACGTGTATGGAGACTGACCGCCGCTCGCAGCAATAGACGTGAGAGAAAATGCAGTGCCCACATATCCCGACAAACCAGAAGACGGAGAAGTGATGCTCACGGCGCCAACGGTTGCGATGTTCGACGTGACGGTGGTTGTAATGGGAGCAAATTCTTGAATTGAAGGAATAGTCCCATCGCCTTGGTCATCCCAGAATGCGCTACCCGTTCCGAAATAGACCACTGCGAAGTTGCCGGAGGTGTTGGGCTCCCCCGAGTTCCATTGCGTGTACGAACCACTGATCGGCTTCTCGCCCTGCGAGATGATCTGGAATGCATCGGGAGCGTTGTATGCCATTTGGCCTTCAGACACGGTGTCGGTGAGGCCAAAGAACGATGTCGCGGTGGAAACATTCGAACGAATGAATGAATCCTCCACTCCATCTGTCACAGTTGCGAGATAGCCAGGAGTACCCGCAAAGTAGGTGCTTGTTGCATTCGAGTTTGCGGTGGCGTTATTCGCTGCTGCGGCTGCGATGTAGAAGTGGTTGTTTGCGGTGTTGCACTTGTACGAGCCTGCGGTAACGCACTTCACTCCATACGACAAGCTCACCGTGGTGTTGCCTGTGGCGCTCTGAGTTGTGGTGGCGGTGTTGAGAGCAGTGTTTATGTTGGCCACAGTTCCTTCAACCGAGATTGTGGAGGTGCCACTTGCGCCAGCGGTGACCGTGAGGTTGGTGGTGGTCATGGCAACTGTTCCAGCGGTTGCAGTCAATGTGACCTGTACGGTTTCGCTCTTGTTCCACGTTGCGGTGTCGATGAAAGACGACCCATAGCCGAGTGAACGAGACGCATTGAGTGTGGCGTTCACAGTGCTCGCTTGTGTGAAGTTCACGCTCTTTACGCTGCGCGATTGAATGGGATCGAATTCAGCAATTGCTTGCGTGTATGCACATGCGTTGTTGCAGTCGTTCCACTTGCCCGTGGCCATGTCTATTTCGCCTAGGTCTTCACCCGTGCCGTAGTCGTTGGGTTCGCCGGTGGCCCAATTGTTGTATCTGCTTCGAATTGCAGATCCAGTAGACACGCCGGTCCAGATATTGGTAGTGAAGTCGTTTCCGGAAAGGGCCCAAGTTCCTTCTGTCGTGATGTCGTTCATGCCAAGCCATGCATGCCCGCTCGACCCGAGTGATTGCACTGTCGCATTTTCGCCAGAATGCGTGATGGTGGCCAGGTAGCCAGTTCGTCCACCCAGTGTCATTCCCGTCGCGATGCTCAACGCGGCCGACGGAGTAGTGAACCCGGAGTTGAGCATTGTGTAGAAGTGGCCATTGCTGTTGTACTTGTACAGGCGCGAGCTGATGGTTTGGTCGACCGCTCGCATGCCGATGTCGAGAGTGACGCGTGTGGGTTTCGTGTTCGTCGAAGTGATGGTGGCCGAGTTCAAGGTGTTGTTCACGTCGGTCTGCGATCCGTACACGGTGAAGCTGGTCGTGCCCGACCCACTCAGCGTTGCCGAACCACTCGCCGTTGCGGCCACCGTTCCGTTCGTGGTGCTCACCGTGGCACTGATCGTTTCACCGTTGGTGTATTTCGTGGCCTGGTTCGTGCCGTAGCCGAGATTGGTTGCACTGTTCACCGTGGCGGTCACCGAGTTGTCCTGAGAGAAAGAGAGTGCGCTTGCTTGCGGTGATACCGGAAGGTTCAACGACATCACCGAGGTGGTGGACGATTGCGAGCCTGCCACCTGGTAGGTGAATGAATCGGATCCCGTTGACGAAGAGTTCTGGGTGTAGGTGAATGCACCGGTGGAACTATTGACACTCAAGGTTCCCTTTGTAGGTGCCGACGTCACCGAGAACGTCGTGGTGGGCGAGTTCGCGTTGGTGTCGGTTCCCTGCAGATATCCCGAAACGGTCGATGCAGCGATGCTGGTGCCGTACGTGGGTGGGTTCGCATAGTTCATGATGGCGGTCGACGTGCCGTTGAGAACTGCTCCAGTTGTTCCCGAACTGTTGTACGCGGTACCAATCACGTCTTCGTCCATGGTCCACGTGCCCACGTTGCCTGCAATGTGTTGGTTGTATGTGGCGGCAATTTCACCGGCGGAGCGTCCGTAATTGAACAATCGCACTTCGTCGATCCACCCGATGAAACATTCGTTTGCATTTGAAGCTGGTCGGTACCCCATAGCGAATGGGTACGTGCTGTTGTTCATGGCGCCTGTCGGCACGTTTGTGGTGACTGTTACTTCTGATCCGCCAGCCAATGAGCCACCGTTCTTGTAGATGGTGAGCTGCCCGCCCAATTTCACTGCGGCGATGTGCGTCCAGACGCCCGTGCTAATGGTCATACCCGAGGAGTTCCATGTCCAGGTGGCGCCAGTTCCGTACATGGCGTAGTTGATTCCCAAGTTGCACACCGCGAACAGGAACATGTTCTCTTTGCCCATGAACGTACGGTTGCCAGGGCAATCGTTCGTGTTGGTGAAGATCCATGCTTCGGCAGTGAAGTCGTTGGTGAAGTCGAGCAGGTTGTTGTCGGGTACTGAAACACCCGAGGTTGTTGCTCCGGTCACGCCGATGTATCGGTTGGTGGCACCAACGGCGAGAGTGGTTGCGTACTTCACAATCACCACGCCGCTACCACCAGAGCCTGCTGTGGAAGCTGTGGTGGAACCACTACCGCCACCACCACCGAGTCCGTCGGTGCCGTTGCTGCCGTTGTTGCCCGCTGAACCGCCACCGGCACCGCCGCCGCCTGCGCCTCCGGCGCCGCCTGCCGTTGAGGAGACCCATCCACCGCCGCCGCCACCACCTGCGTAGTTCGTTGATGTGCCGGTAATTGAATATGCAGGGCCTGCAGAACCAGCAGTTCCTGCCGTGGAACTGTTGATACTTCCTCTACCGCCCGCACCCGAACCCGACACCGATGCACCACCAAGTCCGGTGTTGGAAATACCGCCGTTGCCGCCAGCCACCGTGGTGGACCCCAAGCCTGATGAGCCACCATTTTTGCCGTTGTCAGTGTTTGACGTCCCCGCTAAACCTCCGGTTCCAACAACAACCGACTGAACACCCGATACAACAGCTGCAGATTGGTACGACACGCCACCACCTGATCCACCACCACCACTGTTGTCACCTGCGCCACCGCCACCACCAACGATGAGGGCCTCAACCTTGGCGACGTTGGCGGGAACTGTCCAGCCACCACTTGAGACGATGTATGAACGTTGAAATGAAATCAGAGTTGACGCGTAGGTCGTGGTTGTTGTTTTTACATCGGTCCATGTTGGCGTAGCCGCCGCAGTGAGAGTTGTTCCTGCGGCGGCGCCTGGCGCATCGTTGGCGAGAGTGGATCCGCTGCCTGCGTTGAAGTCGTAATACACAGTGAGGCCCGTGGTATCAGCACCTGCTGCTGTGCCGTACGTATTCATATCGCTTTGGATATTCGCCTGAGACCGCACGTTGCTGTAAATACGTACTTCATCCATCGAGCCCGAGAATCGCTCCGTAGTGTTGGTGTTTCCAGAGCGTCCGCCGATGGTGAAAACCGAGTTTGCGTTGTTGCCCACGCTTGGCACTGTTGTGCTGTTCACAATGGTGGTGAACAAGTTTCCGTTCACGTAGACACGCAAAGTATTGGTGGACCGTTGCACAGTAAGTGCGATGTGGGTCCAAGCATTGACGCGAGGGTAAAACCCGGTGCCGTACCAGTTCCAGGCACCGCCACTGTTCGTGAGTGCGTATTGCAGTTCACCGCTTAATAGCCCGTATTCCCACGAACTTTCTTTGTTGACGAACATGCAGCCCACTTGCGTCACGCACGTATTGTCTGGCTTGACCCACACTTCGTATGTGAAGTCGCCCGTATTGTCAAAGGTGCTGTTCTCTGCCACGTTGAAGTAGTTCGACGTTGTGGTGGTAACGAAGTAGTCCACGGTGCCGGCGCCAGCTGCGCGAACTTTTTGCACGGCCACTCCGGGCGCTGCAACAATACAAAGAGTCGCCACAAGGGCGACGCAAAGCAGGCGTGCTGTTCGGAAAAAGGTGGCTGGTGGGCGCATGGTGGGAAAGTGCCCCTAGTAATAAGGGACATCTCATCCTATGGCTCTTTTAGACCGCCTGTCTAGGGGAGATTTTGCGCGCAAACCCTTATGTGCCAAGGGTTTTAGCAGTTGCTATTGGCAACGAAACGCAGTGTTCAGAGCACTTTTCTAAAGATCTTCAGTTTTGCTTCGGTGTATGGCGGGTACGTCATCTTCGGATCGATCTTGGTGCCACGACGAAGCACGGGTTTCATGTGCTGAAAAATACGCACACCTTCCTTGCCGTGATATGCGCCCATACCGCTTTCGCCAATGCCGCCAAAGGGCAAATGAGGACTGGTGAGGTGCAGCAACGTGCCATTCACGGTGACGCCGCCGGCCGTCGTTTTCTCCAACACTTCATTCACCACGGAGTTCTTTTCAGCGAACACGTACAGCGCCAACGGATGATCACGTGCGGTGATGAAGTCGATGGCGTGCTGAGTGTTCTTCACACTGATGATGGGAAGAAGCGGTCCGAAGATTTCTTCCTGCATGAGAGGTGAATCGAGGTTCACGTTGCCCAACACAGTGGGTGCGATGTAGCGGTCGTCGCGAGCGCTTTCGCCACCGATGATGGCGGTGCCGCCGCTCATGAGCGAGATGAGGCGATCAAAGTGTCGTGGCGACACGATGCGGCCATAGCTGTCGCTCTGATGCGGATTGTCGCCGTAGAAGTCGTGCAGTGATGTGCGCAAAGCATCAACGAATTTTGCTTCCACCTTTTCGTGCACCAACACGTAGTCGGGTGCAACGCATGTTTGTCCGGCGTTGAGCCACTTGCCCCACGCCACGCGACGGGCGGCAACTTCGATGTTTGCAGATTCGTCAATGAAAACAGGGCTTTTGCCACCCAATTCCAGCGTGACAGGTGTGAGGTTCACGGCCGCTGCCGCCATGACCACGCGACCGATCTTTCCGTTGCCGGTGTAGAAGATGTGGTCGAATTTTTGTGCGAGCAATTCGGTTGTTTCTGCGACGCCACCTTCGATGAGGGCAATGGCGTTGTTGTCCAGATACTTGGCGCAGAGACGAGCAAGCACATCGGACGTGTTGGGTGACACCTCGCTGGGCTTCAACACCACTGCGTTACCGGCGGCGATTGCTCCGGCTGCGGGCACCAACAGAAGTTGTACGGGGTAGTTCCATGGTGCGATCACGCACACCACACCAACAGGTTCGGGTATGCGTTGCGACTTTGCAGGCATAGCAACGAGGGGAGTAGGAACCTTCTCCACGGAGTTCCACTTCTTCAGGTTCTTCATCATCAACTTGATCTCGCCAGTCACGAATGCGAGGTCGGTGATGAAGCCCTCCGCCGTGGGCTTACCCAAGTCGAGCTTGAG
>JALQYL010000072.1 GCA_023254135.1 Ilumatobacteraceae bacterium
GCCAATCACCACAACGCCGCTCATGGGCACGGTGGAAAGAACGGTACGCATTGCGTCAACAGCAGCACCATCGGCACCGTTCTTGTCTCCGCGTCCTACCCAACGAGAGCCGGCCATGGCGGCTGCTTCGGTGGTGCGGACAAGTTCGAGGGCGAGGTTGCGGTCTGGGCGCTGTGTCGGCATGTCTCTACCGTAGTTGGCTCACTAGCCTTTCTCTGTGCCCGCTATCCCCGTGAACCTGTGCCTTTCAGCACGGGATATCACCGATGTGCGGGTTCGCCCTGGTGGTGTGTGGGTCTCGGGCGTGCTTTCGGAACCTGTGGTGAATGGCGTGAGCACACGCTTGGTGATGTGGTCGGTGGCCGACCCCACTGTGGTGGTTGATTTGCTCATTGATCCAGCGCCCACCACGGGTCGCGGACTCTCGGGTGGGGTGCATGTGTGGGATCACGATGGCACCCGAATCTTCGTCACCACCAAGACCGATGGCGTGGTGACGGTGATGTTGACCGCAGACCAGCCTTCAGGTCTGAAGCGACTGCCTTTCCCAGCCAATCGTTCGTGGTCCACGCCTGCATTCGACTACATGAATCGTTCATTGTTCGTCGTTGCTGATTGGCAAGAGTTGTGGGGCTGCACTGTGGACTCCGGTGATGCGTGGGTTGCCCATGCAGCTGCAGATGGTTTCGCCATGGATGCCGCAGCTGGAGTGGAAGGAATGTGTCTCACGTGGAGTCGACCGCACATGCCGTGGACACAGAGCACCATTCATCCTGAACCCGTTACTGCGGGAGTCTCGGTGCAACAACCGCGCTTTAATCCTGATGGCACCAGCTTCGGGTACATAGAAGACAGCAACGGATTCGCCAACGTACGCATTCTTGCTGACCAATTGATTGATCACGATGTGGTGATAGATGACGACGCGGAGCACGGTGGCCCCACGTGGGGACCAGGACAACGCTCATGGTGCTTCAACAGCGATGGCACCAAAGTGGCGTACACGCGCAATGAACAGGGATATGGCTCTGTGTGGGTATACGACCGTGAAACTCAGGAGCGCACGTTCGTTGGCAGGGGAGTACACGGCTGCCTCAGTTGGGAAGGCAATATTCTCGCTGCATTGCGCAGTGGTGCACGCACCCCGCAACAAGTGGTGGTGTACGACATGAGCAATGTCGCAGAACCACAACGCACGGTGTTGGTGAAGCCTGCTGATGACGCGTGGTTCACCGAAGAAGTCGATGCTGAATTGGTGGAGCCGTCGTTGCATACGGCTGAGAGCGGCGATGTGTTCGTGCCGTATCGCTTGTATCGCGCGGCAACGCCGAACTACGGGCTCATTGTGTGGGTGCACGGTGGACCCACGGACCAATGGAACATCACGTTCCGTCCACGGCTCACGTATTGGTTGTCTCGTGGGTGGAGCATCTGCGTTGTTGACCATCGCGGCACCACCGGTCATGGCCGTGAGTTCGCGCAGGCATTGGAAGGTCACTGGGGTGATTACGACGCGGTCGATACAGCGGCGGTGATTGCGCAAGTGCAACGCACGTTCGGTTACCGCCCCGGCCGCACGGTTCTCATGGGTGGCAGCGCCGGTGGGCTCACAGCTCTGAATGCGATTTCTATTGATCCGTCACTGGTATCGGCCGCTGTGTTGAGTTATCCGGTGGTTGATTTGGCCGAGTTGATGCGCGGCGATGACCCGTTTGAAACCCACTACATGCCCGCTCTCATTGGTGCCAGCGACGCTGATGACCCTATGTTGTGGAGCCGGTCACCTTTGTCGCGTGCGCATCGACTTGCTCAGGTGCGCATCCTTGTCTTCCATGGTGACCAAGACCACTCCGTGCCATTGGTGCATTCGGAACGTCTGCGCGAAGTAGTGGCCGCAGCTGGCGGACATGTGCAGTTGGAAGTAATGCCCGGCGAGGGTCATGGGTTTAAAGACACACTGAACGTGATTCGTGAATATTCACTCACCGAAGAATTCCTGACTAGATAGCGTCAATCACATGTTGCTGGCCGAAATGGAGATTTTTCATTCGCGCCCCATTGCTCCCACGCGCCGGTTGTCGTTGGGGCATTTGGTGCTTCCCGTGGATCCCGCTCCCGGATTTGGCGGTTTGTTGTTGGGTGCCATTGTCTCGGTGTACTCGCGCGACATTGATGAAGATCTGATTCCCGACATCCAACGATTGTTGGTGGAGATCGAGAACGGCACGCGAGTGGTGCAGCCTCGACTTCGACATCGCTTCCAGGTGGACCGACATGGTCTTTCGTACAGCGTGCATCGTCTTCTGCAAAAGGGCGACAGCGTGGAGTTCGAACTGGTGAGCCACGGCACGCCATTGCAGCAAGTGTTGGGAGCCATCTACACACTCGAGCGCTTTGATGAGAAGGCTCGCCATGAAATGGTGGCATTGATGCGTAGAGCCATGATGTGGCGAGGCCCCATCGGGGCCTCATTCATTAGCTATTTGGCAGGTTCCAAAGCGTCATCGGTGTCTGCATTGGCAGACCCTCGCGCATGGGCATTGGAAATTCTCGGATTCCCCGTTGGCACCATAAAGCCAGTGAAGAAAGAGATCATGGTGCGCTACCGCGAAAGCTTGCGCAAGGCCCACCCCGATCATGGTGGTGATGAGGCGGAAGCAAGCAAGGCGATCGTTGATATCACCGAAGCTCGACGAGTACTGCTGGAGATGCTGTGACCGCAGTGCGCGGTGTGGTGCTATTTCCCGGCGCAGGATCTTCCGCCAGTCATGCATCGCTCGTGAGTTTGGAAGAAGCATTGGCGCCGATGCCTGTGCTGCGCGTTGATTTTCCGTATCGCAAAGCGGGCAAGTCATTTCCCGACAAAGCGCCTGTGCTGGTGGAATGTGTGAAATCAGAAGTGCGTGCATTTGCAGAGTCGCTTGGTGTGCCCACCACTTCATTGGTCATCGGCGGGCGTTCCATGGGTGGTCGCATGTGCAGCATGGCCAATACCGACACGGAAGACCCGTTGCATGTTGCTGGGTTGGTTCTCATGTCGTATCCGTTGCATCCACCGAAGAAACCAGAGAACCTGCGCACCGAACACCTGCCACGCATATCTGCACCGGTGCTTGCGATCAGCGGAACGAAAGACGACTTCGGTACGCCCGAAGAACTGCAACATCACTTTGCGGTGGTGCCAACAAAGGTGACGTGGAACTTGTTGGAGAATGCACGTCACGAACTGCAACGCAAAGATGCCGAGATCGGTGTTGTGGTGAAAGCCTGGGTGCAGTCGTTGTGATCACGCTTCGTGCGTGATGTCTTCCAATTCCATATGTGCGGTTTCGGGGTAACGGAACCACACAATCAATGACGCAATGATGGGAAATGCGCTGAGAGCGAGAAGCACCGAGCCATAGGAAGCGCCGGCATCGATTGTCCAGCCCGCGGTCAATAAGCCAACAATTCCGCCCATGAGAGCCGATGTCATGATGATGCCGCCGGCCAAGCCGCGGGTGCGAGTGGGGAAGAGTTCACCTCTGTAGACGGCCAGTGCCGGGTAGGAGACACCAAGACAGAGCCCGCCAGCAATGGCAACGCTCCACATGGCGATGCCGGATGTGGCGAATGAACTGGCGAGAAGTAATACGCCAATTGGCACCATGGTGGAACCCAGCACGCGACGACCGCGCTCGTCGGCAACGCGGCCTCCCAACACGAGGCCGATGGATGCGGGTGACGATGTGGCCACTGTGAACAGGGCAACCATTGTTGCGGAGAAACCGCGTGTGTCTTTCAAGTAGCGATTCTGAAAGATCGACATGGTTGCGATGAAGATGTTGGTGAGAAACACAACGGAACAAATGCGCAACAGCGTGAGACGCAACGTTGCGTCAATGTGCTGACGGAAAGTGTGTTGTGCATGTGCCTTCTGGAATCGTTGTGATTCGGGCAGCCACTTCATGAGTGCAACAGCTACGACCAGCCACATCAATGAGAGTGCATAGATGAATCGCCACGATGACGTACTCACATCAGCCACAGGCAATGCGGCCACGGCGACACCAGCACCAATTCCGCTCAGTACGGCAAGAATGCCAGTGGCATACGCACGTGAGTTTCGCGGCATTTCTTCCACGGCCACGACCGCGATGAGAATGTCGAGTGTTAACCCCAGTGGTCGACCTATTGACTGCGTGGCCACCAAGAACGAAAAGTTCGGGGCAATGGCCCCAAGTGCGCAAATGATTGGTGCTGCCCATGCAGTGGCAATCATGATGGGGCGACGGCCTCGTTTGTCCGCCAAGGCAACCAGCGGAATACACAGCACAATGCCCAAACGCACAATGGATGCCCCCACACCTTGTCCGCCTGTGGAGATATTGAATTCGTCAGCGGCAAACGCAACGGTTTGAGTGAACAGAGTGTTGATGAAAGCAGAGGCCATGGAGCCAAGGCCCATGAGAATCAGAATTTTTCTCTGACGAGAGGTGAATGCGTCCGAAGGCGTGGCCCATATGGGCAGGCGAAAACGAGTAGTCCTGCTTTGGGTGGTCACATCGGGAGCATACTTAGAGGTATGTCCGATGCGTTCTCCCCGGTTGGCGACATGATTGTCGCATCCACCAGTGGACCATTATCGGGTGAAGTCATCGTGCCCGGCGCCAAGAACTCCGTTCTCAAGTTGATGGCTGCCGCATTGTTGGCTGACGGAAAATACGTGCTGACGAACGCACCCATCATCGACGACGTCGTCATCATGGCCGACTTGCTCATGGCGGTAGGGCTGCAGATTTCGTTTTCTCCCGCATCTCCTGGCGAAGTGGGCCAACACATTGAGATCGTGAACAATGGGGCCATCACGCCCGTTGCCCCGTTTGAATTGGCCGACCGCATTCGTGCATCGGTGAACCTGGTGGGTCCGCTGCTTGGACGTTTCGGCGAGATCAGCATCGCATTGCCTGGTGGTGACGACTTTGGTGGTCGCCCCATCGACATGCACTTACGTGGTCTGGAAGCCATGGGTGCAACGTTCGACGTGACCCCCGATGGAATCGTTGGTCGTTGTGCGCGCTTGAGCGGAGCCGTTATTGATTTCGATTTCCCCAGCGTTGGTGCAACGGAAAACATTCTCATGGCTGCCGTGGTGGCAGATGGAACCACCGTCATTAAGAATGCCGCTCGTGAACCTGAAATTGTGGACTTGTGCTCCATGTTGCGTGGCATGGGTTGCCGCATTGATGGCGTTGGTACGTCCACGCTCACTATCACCGGTGTTGAACCTCGTTCGTTGCAGGCGGTCACGCATGAAGTGGTGACCGATCGTGTTCAGGCGGCCACGTACATCGCGGCGGTCGCAATGTGTGGTGGTTCGGTGCGCGTGTCGCGCGCCAATGCCGAGCACATGGGCATGATGCTTTCGCGCTTCACCGACATGGGCATCACCTTTGCCATCGACACCGACGGAATCACCGCAACAGCACCGCAGCAACTCGCGTCCATCGATGTGTCCACACTTCCGTATCCAGGTGTTGCCACCGACTACAAACCGCTCATCGTTGCCATGTTGTCCGTGGCCAACGGTGTGGGCATCGTCACCGAAAATTTGTACCCCGGTCGATTCCGTTATGTGGAGGAACTGCGCAAGTTGGGTGCAGACATCACCATCGATGGTCACCACGCGGTTGTTCGTGGCGTGAAACATTTGGTCGGAGCGCCGGTGGTTGCACCCGACATTCGTGCAGGAGCAGCTCTGGTTGTTGCTGGCTTGTGTGCTCAGGGAATCACGGAGATCAGCGATGTGTTCCACATTGACCGCGGCTACGACGATCTGGTGGGTCGATTGGCCAGTCTTGGTGCGTCGGTTAGTCGGATTCAGGCTGGTTCGTAGAGCCGGCCTTCTTGGCTCGCTTGGCACGAACGGTGGCCAGGCGTAATAAACCGAAAATCAGCGCGATGGGGACTGCGGCGTAGAGCATTTCGTCCCAACCGCCTTGATGAGCGAACACGTACTCAGCGTAGGCTGTGGGCATGTCATTGCTTCAACAGGTGGAAGAGACCATTGAGGTCATTCGGCCCGCACTCCAGGCCGACGGTGGCGACATCATTCTTCGCGAAGTCGACGAAGCAACCGGAGTGGTAACCGTGCAACTCACGGGTGCATGTGTGTCATGCCCAGCCCAGGACCAAACCCTCAAAGCTGGCATTGAGCGCATCATGAAAGATCGCATCGATGGCATCACCGAGGTTGTGCAGGTCGCCTAAATGAGCCGCCGCAATCTCAGCCCCTCGGAACTTTTCAACGCCGCATGCGCCGGCGACCGCGCGGCACTTGCGCGCGTGCTTTCGTTGTTGGAGCGTGGCGACACCGTTGCTCGTGAAGTGGGTCGCCTTGCGTATCAGCGCGGCGGCAATGGCTACACCGTGGGCATTACGGGCGCCCCTGGAGCAGGAAAGAGCACTCTCACCAGTGCCGTCATCAAGCATCTGCGCAAAATGGAACTGGAAATTGCCGTTCTTGCCATTGACCCCTCGTCTCCCTTTACGGGCGGGGCAATCCTGGGTGACCGCGTGCGCATGCAAGACCATGCCACCGACCCTGGCGTGTTCATTCGTTCCATGGCAACGCGCGGACATTTGGGTGGTCTGTCTCTGTCCACTCCCGAAGCCATCCGCATGCTTGATGCCGTGGGCCGCGAATGGATCCTGGTGGAGACCGTGGGTGTTGGCCAGGTGGAAGTGGAAATTGCAGGCAAGGCCGACACCACCGTTGTGGTGTTGAACCCAGGTTGGGGCGACAGTGTGCAGGCCAACAAGGCCGGCCTTATGGAAATCGCTGACATCTTCGTCATCAACAAGGCCGACCGCAAGGGCGTGGAAGAAACGCGTCGCGATGTGGAACAGATGTTGGAACTCAGCGACCTGCCGCACGAGGCATGGCATCCACCCATCATTGCCACCATCGGAAACACAGGCGAAGGTGTTCCTGCGTTGTGGGATGCCGTGCTGGAGCATCGCTCGTTGATTGAGTCGACGGGTGAATTGAAGAAGCGTCGCGACTTCCGTTTGCGCGAAGAACTTCGTGAAATCGTTGCTCGCCGTTTGGAACAGCGTGCACGCGAAATCACATCGGGTGACCGCTGGGAGCAATTGCAATCACAGGTTCTTGATCACGCGCTCGATCCTTGGTCGGCCGCAGATGAAATGTTGAAAGGTGTCGGGGCATGAGCAACGAATCGCTGGTTCTCATCGAGCGTCATGAAAACGGTGTCGCCGTTGTTACGTTGAATTCTCCAAAGGTGAATGCACTGAGCACTGAGTTGTTGGCACGTTTGCATGTGATTGCAGAAGAGCTCACTACGAACCCTGCAGGGGCAGTGGTGCTCACCGGTGGAGATCGTTTGTTTGCGGCCGGTGCTGACATTTCACAATTCAATGGCCCTGATGAAGCACGCACCATTGGTGCAGCGTTTCACACGGCACTCAATGCTTTTGCTGCCATTCCATCGTTCACCATTGCAGCCGTGAGCGGTTTCGCATTGGGCGGCGGTTGCGAGCTTTCCATGGCTTGCGATTACCGCATTGGTTCCACCAAGGCCGTGTTCGGTCAGCCAGAGATTCTGTTGGGCATCATTCCTGGTGGTGGTGGCACACAACGTTTGCCTCGCATTGTTGGTGCAAGCCGCGCAAAAGAACTCATGCTCACCGGCCGCCAGGTGAAGGCC